>CAVKTI010000023.1:0-32396 GCA_963659365.1 Acutalibacteraceae bacterium
TGCCTACTCGTTCTCTCTCTACTAAAAAAACTATCCTGCAATTTGACCTATTGAGGGGTATCGTGTAAAATTTATCCTGCAATTTGACCTATACGCCTCAAATTAGCCCCAAACCTCCCCCTTGGGGGATTGAGGGGGTCTGATAGATTGTAGAGCCGTCACACTGTGGCGGCTCTACTTATTTACGGATTTACGAATTGACAAATTGACGGATTTATTTGCTTCAACAGAAACACAAAAACAAAATTGCGCTAGCAATTTTAAGAAACCAGAAATCACTTTCACGCCCCGATTTTACCGCCAATCAATCGGCTCTAATCCGTTTTGTATCAGGTAGTTGTTGGCTTGCGAAAAGTGTTTGCAGCCGAACCAGCCGCGGCTGGCGGAGAGTGGCGACGGATGCACGCTACGCAAAATCAGATGTTTGACGGGGTCGATAAACTGCGCTTTTTGCTGTGCATAGTTGCCCCAAAGCATAAACACGATATGTTCGCGCTGCGCCGCCAGCGTGCGTATGGCGCAGTCGGTAAACTGCTCCCAGCCGTGCTTTTGGTGCGAACCCGCCATGTTGGCGCGCACGGTGAGTGTGGCGTTGAGCAGCAGCACGCCTTGTCGCGCCCAGCGTTCGAGATTGCCGTGTGGCAGCGGCTCGATGCCGAGGTCGTCGCGAATCTCCTTGTAGATGTTGCGCAGCGACGGCGGAATCTCCACGCCCTCGTTCACCGAAAAACTCAACCCATGTGCCTGCCCGATGCCGTGGTAAGGGTCTTGCCCGATGATAACAACCTTCACGCGGTCGAATGGGCAGATGTCGAAAGCGTTGAAAATCAGTTTCGCAGGCGGAAAAATCTGCTGCGTGCGGTACTCTTGGCGCACAAACTCGGCGAGTTGCACAAAATAAGGCTTCTCAAATTCGGGCGCAAGTTGCGCTCCCCAAGTCGGCTCTATACGAACTTCCATATTCAAATTTCAGAATTTCAGAATTTCAGATTGCGTTGTTTCAAGTTGCAAATTGGGCGGTAGCCGAAATGCTGCCAAATTTTGATTAAGTGATTGAAAATTAGATAATTGGGTAATTGATCATGTCTTCTCGCTCAATTCGAGCCAACGCTCTGTTTTTGTGTCGATTAGGCTGGATATTTCGGCAAAACGCTGCGACTGTTGTAGCAGTTCGTCGTTGCTGAGCGTGCCGCTCGACAGCGCAGTTTCTATCGCTTTTTTCTCCGTTTCGAGCGCCTCAATCTCATCGCTCAACTGCTCAAATTCGCGCCGCTCGGCGAAGGTCAGTTTTTTGCGTTCTTCGTGCCGTTGTGGGCGTTCGGCGACTGGTTTTTGTGCTGTTTTTGCCTGATTTTCAGCCTGTTCGGCGGCTTTCAGTTCGCGCCATTGGCGGTAGTCGGTGTAGTTGCCCGGAAAATCTTGAATCTGGCAATTTCCTTTGAACACGAGCAGATGATCCACCACTTTGTCCATGAAAAAACGGTCGTGGCTCACCACAATGACGCAGCCACGGAACTGTATAAGGTAGTCCTCCAGCACATTCAGCGTGGCGATGTCGAGGTCGTTGGTCGGCTCGTCGAGCACCAAAAAGTTCGGATTGCGCATCAGCACGGTGCAAAGATAGAGCCGTCGCCGCTCGCCGCCGCTCAATTTTGCAATGAAATCGTGCTGCTTGTCGGGCGGAAAGAGAAAGTGCGTCAGAAATTGCGAAGCGGTCAGTTTTTTGCCGCCACCAAGGTCGATCTCTTCGGCAATGGCACGCACGGCATCAATCACCTTGTCGCGCTCGTCGAACTGTATGCCGCTCTGGCTGTAGTAGGCAAAACGCACGGTGTCGCCCACATCGAAACGGCCGCTATCAGGCAGAATTTCGCCCAAAAGCATCTTCAGAAAAGTCGATTTGCCTGTGCCGTTTTTGCCGACAATGCCGAGTTTTTCGTAGCGCGAAAAGTTGTAGTAAAAATTGTCGAGAATTTTGTAGTCGCCAAACGCTTTCGATACATATTGCGCCTCAAAAATTTTGCTGCCAATGTAGGCCGATTTCACACCGAGCGACAACTGTTTTTCCTCGATCCGCTGTTGGGCGCGTCGTTCTATTTCGTGAAATGCGTCGATGCGGCTTTGCGCTTTGGTGCCGCGCGCTTGCGGTTGGCGGCGCATCCAGTCGAGTTCTTTGCGGTAGAGATTTTTGGCGCGCGCCGTTTCGGCGTTCATATTGTCGATGCGCTCGTCGCGTTTTTCGAGGTAGTAACTGTAATTCCCCTTGTAGCGGAACAGTTTTTGCTGGTCGATTTCGATGATGTCGCTGCACACGCGGTCGAGAAAATAGCGGTCGTGCGTAACCATCAAAAGCGTTGTTTTTGAGCGGTTTAACAACTCTTCGAGCCACTCCACCATCTCCAAATCGAGGTGGTTGGTCGGCTCGTCGAGCAGCAGCAAATCGGGTTCGGTTATCAGCACATTGGCCAACGCCAAACGCTTTTGTTGCCCGCCACTCAGTTGATTTACAGGCTTTTCGAGGTCGTGAATGTCGAGTTTGCCGAGAATCTGTTTGATGCGCGTTTCGTAGTCCCACGCGTGCAGACGCTCCATTTCGGCCATGGCGCATTGCATTTCGTCGTCGTATTGCGGCGTGCGGTGCGGACTGTTCAGCAGCCGTTCGTAGTTGGCGATGGCTTGCACGGTGTCGCTTTCGCTGGCGAAACAGGCTTCCAACACGCTCATTCCGTCCCGAAATTCGGGGTCTTGCGGCAAAAATCCGATGCGTAGGTCGCGTTTGAAAGTAATTGTGCCGCTGTCGTGGCTTTCGCGCCCTGTGAGAATGTTGAGCAGCGTGGTTTTCCCAGTGCCGTTGCGCGCCACAATGGCCACGCGCTGCCCTTGGTCGATGCCAAACGAAATATCCTCGAACAGCAGGCGGTCGCCAAACGATTTGGTCAGATTTTCTACTTGCAGATAAACCATCACGCCGCCCTAAAACTCACCCAAATGTCGATGAATGCACTGATTAACAGTGTGATAGCCCAAGCGTTGCTCTGCGAATACATCAGATAGGCGGTGGCAAGCAGACAGCCCGTGCCAATCAGTTGTTGCGCTTGCAGGCGGCGCATACGCACATTGTCGCTCTTTTGCAGTGTCAAAAGACGCATCGCAGCCACCACGACCGCACCCACCGAAAAAATTGTGAAGCCAATCAGCCAGTTTTCCGCCAAAATGTAAGTCAACGCCCCCACAATCGCAGCAACATACCCCACCGCAAACGGCACAAATTTCTTCGGATTCTCGATGTTCATGTTAGAATTTCAAATTTCAGAATTTAAGAGTTTCAAGAGTTTCGGTAGTCAAAGCACCGCAATCTTCAAATTTTCAAATCTTCAAATCTTCAAATGAAAAAACTTTTCACTTTCCACTTTATAGACTTTCTACTTTACAAACTTTATAAACTTTCACACTTTCAAACTAAATTTTCATATTCATTGCGGTGCGTACTTCGTCGAGGGTGCGGGCGGCGATTTCGCGTGCGCGGGTAGCACCGTCGAGCAGCACTTGGCGAATGTATTCGGGCTGCGCTTCGAGTTGTTGGCGGCGTGTGCGTAGCGGGCGCAGCGTCTCGTTCAACGCCTCGGTGAGCATGCGTTTCAGTGTGCCGCCGCCGCCGTCGCCAATGCGTTCGGCTATCGCTTGCGGCTCTTCGCCTGTGCAGAGCGAGATGAGCATCAGCAGGTTGGCCACTTCTGGGCGATTTTCGGGGTCGTAGGTAATGTGGCGGTCGGCATCGGTTTTTGCTTTTTTGATGAGTGCGGCGGTCTCGTCGTCGCTGGCTCCGAGCATGATGGCATTTCCACGACTTTTGCTCATTTTTTGCGTGCCGTCGAGTCCCATAATGCTGGGCGTTTTGCTCAACAAGGCGTGCGGTTCGGGGAATATCGGCGCACAGTTTTTGCAAAATTTTTCGTTGAAACGGCGTGCGATAGTGCGCGTCATCTCGAGGTGCGGCAGTTGGTCCTTGCCCACAGGCACCACATTGCCTTTGCAAAAAAGAATGTCCACCGCCTGATGCACGGGATAGGTGTACATGCCAGCGTTCACGCTTTTGAGCCCAGCGGCCTGAATCTCCTCTTTCACCGTGGGATTGCGGCTCAATTCGGCGTTCGACACGAGCGTGAGAAACGGCACCATCAGTTGGTTGGCTTCTGGCACATAACTGTGTGGGTAAATCAGCACATTTTCGCTCGGCTCGATACCAGCCGCCAAATAGTCGATGACTAATTGTTTGGTGTTCTGACTGATTTCTTGGTAGGCATCGTGGTCGGTAAGTACCTGATAATCAGCAATTAGAATCATCGTCGGCACGCCCATTTTGGCCAAGCGCACGCGGTTTTGCAGCGACCCGAAATAGTGCCCAATGTGCAGTCGCCCTGTTGGGCGGTCGCCCGTCAGCACGCGGTATTTCGTTGGATTCACAGCGATGTCGGCCTCTATTTTTTTGCTTATCTCTACCGCCGCAGCGTAACTATTTGTTGTTTCGATTTCTGACATAATTTATGGTGTATTAGTGTGTGGCACTATCGGATTGCGTCGATTACAGCGTCGATGGCTGCGCCGATGCCAGCAGCGTTTTTGCCGCCTGCCGAGGCCATAAATGGTTGGCCGCCGCCGCCGCCTTCTATGTGTTTGGCGGCTTCGCGCACCATGTTGCCAGCGTGGAAACCTGCCGCCACCATCGGTTGGCTGAGGAAGATGGTGATGCTCGGTTTGCCTTCGTAAACTGTGCCGACAACGAGCATAAATTTCACATCGGCAAAACGCCCTTTGAAGTGCGGAATGATGTTTTTGAACAGTTCGGGCGACGCTTTTCCCACATAGCGAATCACCTTCACACCGTTAATCTCTTCGGCATGTTCGAGCAGTTGTTCGCGCATCTGTGCGGCGCGTTCGAGCATAAACTCTTCTATCTTTTTGTGCAGCGATGTGTTCTCTTCCATCGATTTTTGTACCGATGCCACAATGTCGGGCGTGTTGTTCAGCAGTTCGCGCAACGAACTTTGCAGGTCTTGCGCTGTGTCGATCATTTTTTCGACGGCTTCACCCGTGATGGCTTCGATACGGCGAATGCCAGCGGCTATCGAACTTTCGCTAACAATGCGCACAATGCCGATGTTGCCTGTCGATTTGGCGTGCGTGCCGCCGCAGAGTTCGATGGACGAGCCGTAGCGCACAACGCGTACTTGGTCGCCATATTTTTCGCCGAACAGCGCCATTGCGCCCATATTTTTTGCCTCGGCAATCGGCACATTGCGGTGCTCGTCGAGGGCGATATTTTCGCGTATTTTTTTGTTCACAGCGTGTTCCACTTGGCGCAATTCGGCTGGCGTAACTTTTTGGAAATGCGAAAAGTCGAACCGCAGCGAGTCGGGCGAAACAAAGGAGCCTTTCTGTTCGACATGCGTGCCGAGCAGTTCGCGCAACGTTTCGTGCAGCAGGTGCGTGGCGGTGTGGTTGGCTTCGATGGCGTGGCGGCGTTCTTCGTTTACCTGCGCCGTGAAAGTGGCTTTCGGGTCGGCGGGCAGCGCGGCGGCAATGTGTATCGGCAGATTGTTCTCGCGCTTTGTGTCGGTGATGACGATAGTTTCGCCAGCCCCCAGGAGCGTGCCTGTGTCGCCCACTTGACCGCCCATTTCGGCGTAGAAAGGCGTTTTGTCGAGCACTATTTGGTAAAATTCTTTGCCTTTGGTCGCCATTTTTCGGTAGCGCAAAATTTTGGCATCGCACGCCAGTGTGTCGTAGCCCACAAATTCGGTTTCGCCTTCGTGCAACACCACCCAGTCGCCTGTTTCAACGGCTGCGGCGTTGCGTGCACGCGCTTTCTGCTTCTGCATTTCGGCATCGAAATCGGCATGATTCAGCGTCAGCCCATTCTCTTTCAAAATCAGTTCGGTCAGGTCGAGCGGAAATCCGTAGGTGTCGTAGAGCGTGAATGCGTCCACGCCGCT
Organism: Acutalibacteraceae bacterium; assembly: GCA_963659365.1. Classification (GTDB taxonomy): domain Bacteria; phylum Bacteroidota; class Bacteroidia; order Bacteroidales; family Paludibacteraceae; genus W0P28-013. Next base: position 5,994 of record CAVKTI010000023.1, read on the forward strand.
GATTTCGGTGCGATTCGATTTTTTGGCGTCGTTCATCACGCGGTCGAGCAGACGAATGCCTGTTTCGAGCGTGCGCAGGAACGCCTCTTCCTCCTCTTTCACCACTTTTTCAATCAGTGTTTGCTGATGTTTCAGTTCGGGATAGGCGTCGCCCATGCTGTCGATGAGCGCAGGAATCAGTTTGTGCATGAATGCCGATTTCTGTCCGAGGAATGTGTAGCCGTAGCGCACGGCGCGGCGCAAAATGCGGCGTATCACATAGCCTGCTTTGGCGTTGCTGGGCAGTTGTCCGTCGGCTATGGCAAAGGCGATGGTGCGTATGTGGTCGGCCACAACACGCATGGCGATGTCGCGCTTTTCGTCCTGACCGTAGGCGCAACCGCACACCTCGCCGATGGCTTTCAGCAGCGGTTGGAACACATCGGTGTCGTAGTTCGATTGCTTGCCTTGCAGCGTGCGCACCAGCCGTTCGAAGCCCATGCCAGTGTCGATTACTTTGTTGGGCAGCCCCTCGAGCGAACCGTCGGCTTTGCGGTTGTATTGCATGAACACGAGATTCCAAATTTCGATTACTTGTGGGTGGTCTTTGTTCACCAATTCGCGCCCGGGCAGAGCGGCTTTTTCCGCCTCCGAGCGACTATCGACATGAATTTCGGAGCAAGGACCGCACGGCCCTGTGTCGCCCATTTCCCAAAAATTATCGTGTTTATTGCCGTTCAAAATGTGGTCGGCGGGCAGATGTTTTGCCCAAATGGCTGCCGCCTCGTTGTCGCGCTCCAAACCCTCGTCGGGTGCGCCTTCGAACACGGTTGCGTAGAGGTTTTTCGGGTCAATATGCAGCACATCGACAATGTATTCCCACGCAAAATCGATGGCACCCTCTTTGAAATAGTCGCCAAACGACCAGTTGCCGAGCATCTCGAACATGGTGTGGTGGTAGGTGTCGTGCCCCACCTCCTCGAGGTCGTTGTGTTTGCCGCTCACACGCAGGCATTTTTGCGAATCGGCAATGCGCGGCGCAGTGATTGGGTCGTTGCCAAGAATGATATTTTTCCACTGATTCATGCCTGCGTTGGTAAACATCAGCGTGGGGTCGCCTTTGACCACCATCGGTGCTGATGGCACAATTTTGTGCCCTTTCGAGGCAAAAAAGTCGAGAAACGACTGTCGGATTTCTTTTGAAGTCATCATATTGTTATCTATCTAATAATCAATCGAATAAGCGGCTTTTGCGCAACACTTTTGGCGCACTTCCGCTGTAAAATCTAAATTCTTGCAAAAATACGAACATTTGTGCGATTGTGCAAGCCCATTTTTAATTTCAGAGTTTCAAATTTCAGAGTTTCAGATTGTCGGGACGCACCACGCTATGTTTTTTTTCGTTGATTGGTTGATTAGTTTAACGCATTGGTGTTGGGTCTGTTTGCGCCCAACTTGGTTCAGTCCTCTCCCCTTTTCAAGGGGAGTACCTGCGGAGCAGGGGTAGGGTTAATGGCAATTAAGAGTTTCAAATTTCAGAATCTCAGAATTTCAAATAGGTAGGTTTATCAACTCTCCAAATAACCAAATCCGCAAATCAACACAAATGAGTTGCAAATTCCGCACGATGGGAAACTTGCTTGCGAAACGGAAAATTTGTAGAAGTTCCCTTAAGTCATTTGTCGATAAAAAAAGGCATTTTGTAGGTAAAACGCCCTGAAAATGAACGACAACGGCACAACCTGCACATTTTTGCGCGATATTTGCAACGGTTATCACAAAAAGATGAACCTATGCACTACCGTCGCCTTACAATTCTCGTCCTAATTTGTTGCACCACAGCGACTTTGGTTCGTGGCGAAATATGGGATTTGAACGCCTGCATCGCCTACGCCAAGGCACAAAACCTTACCGTGCAAAAAAGCCGCATGAGCGCAGCCCAGTCCGATGTGGAACTGAAACTGGCCAAAGCCGCCTACTGGCCGAGCCTCTCGCTCTCGTCGGGACACCGCTACAGCAACACGCCATTTCCCGAAACCATTCGCACCGAAAGTCAGACCGAATCGCAGCGCGACGCCAATTTCTACAGCGGCAATGTCGGGTTGAACGCTTCGTGGCAAATCTACAGCGGCGCACGCCAAAAAAACATCGAAATTCAGAAACTGAACAGCCAGATGGCCGAACTCGATGTGGCACGCAGCGAAAACGATGTGGCGGAATCGGTGATGCGCGTTTTTGCCAACATTCTCTATGCGCAAGAGTCGGTGGTTACCTGCCAAAACGCCTTGTCGGTGAGCGAAAGCCAACGCCAGCGCGGCGAAGAGATGTTGGCGGCTGGCTCTATTGCACGCAGCGATTTGGCGCAACTCGAATCGCAGTGTAGCAACGACCGCTATGCGCTGGTTTCGGCGCAATCGGCACTGCGCAACTACAAACTGCAACTCAAACAGTTGCTCGAACTCGACGCGAGCGAAGAGATGGAACTGGCACTGCCCAACTATGCCGACGACGATGTGTTGGTGCTACTGCCATCGCGTGAGGCGGTCTATGCCCGCGCGCTCGAACTGCGTCCCGAAATTCAGAGTGGCGAAATCGAGGTAGAATCGGCCGAACTATCGGTGAAAAAGGCGAAAGCGGGCTATGCGCCCAGCATCTCGTTGAGTGCGGGCACCAGCACAGGTTGGAACTACGCCAACGAGCAGAAATTCGGCGACCAAGTGAAGTATCAGTGGAGCAACACGGTGGGGCTAAACTTGTCGCTGCCGCTGGTCGATGGGCGCGAAACGAAAAGTGCCGTAGAAAAAGCGCGTTTGCAGAAAAAAACGAGCGAACTAAACAGCCTCGAAGAGCGCAAAACGCTGTTGAAAAATATCGAATCGTATTGGAACGATGCGCTGAACGCACAAGAGCAGTACCGCGCCGCACTCGAGCAACAGAGTGCCAACCAAACGAGTTACGATTTGGTGGCAGAGCAGTTTGCTGTCGGGTTGAAAAACGCCACCGAACTCTTGACCGCCCAAAACGATTTGATGGCGGCGCGCCAAGCCGTGCTGCAAGCCAAATACATGGCCGTTTACAACGCCAATATGCTGCGCTTTTATCAAGGCGAAGCGCTGAAATGAGTGTGAAAGTGTATAAAGTTGAAAGTGAAAAGTTTTTTTTGAGTGAGGAGTGATGCGGCAAAGCCGCAATTTCAAAATTTCAAAATTTATTTGATTTTTGCTCCGCTCGGCATTGTCCAAACAAGTTTGGCACTGCGCTCGCTTATCGCAAAAATTCAGAATTTCAAATTGTAGGGACGCACCGAGTGCGTCCGAGAAAAATGAATAATAATTGCGGCAATCTGGCTACCGAAAACTAGAAATTAGAAACAAATAAATTTAGAAACAGCGCATAGCAACGACCAACTGCAGAAAGTTGTGGCGTGCGAAACTTTATAAACTTGATGAACTTTTTATCAACTTTTCAACTCATCAACTTATCAACGACCAATCAACCAATCAACTGATCAACCAATCAACCCAATTTGAAATCAGAAATCAGAAACTGTTTTGATATGAAAAAAAGTGTAAAAATAACGCTGATTGTGGTGGCGGTGATGGCTGCTGCGGTTGGGGCGTGGTTTTTGTGCCGCCCGAAACCGCCCATGCCGCCCAAGTACGAAGCAACGACCGTGAAACGCGGCTCGCTGCAAAATTCTGTAACCGCCACGGGTACCGTCGAGCCTGTTACGCAGGTCGAAGTGGGTACGCAGGTGTCGGGCATTGTGAGCCACCTCTACGCCGACTACAACAGTGTGGTGAAGAAAGGCCAACTGATTGCCGAACTCGACAAAACGAACTTGCTGAACGATTTGTCATCGAAAAAGAGCAATTTGGCGGTGAGCAAAACCGAATACGAGTATCAACAAAAGAACTACGAGCGCACTAAAACGCTGTACGACAAACAGTTGGTGAGCGAATCGGACTACGAAACCGCCTACTACAACTACAACAAAGCGAAAAACAACTACGACATCGCAAAAATTCAGTTGGCGACTTCGGAAACCAATTTGAGTTATGCCACCATCTATTCGCCGATTGACGGCGTGGTGTTGAGTCGTGCGGTGGAGGAGGGGCAGACCGTGAACGCAGGCATGAACACGCCGACGCTCTTCAACATTGCTGCCGACCTGACCGATATGCGCGTTATTGCCGATGTTGATGAGGCCGATATTGGCGATGTGCGCGACGGACAGCGCGTCAGTTTCACGGTCGATGCCTACCCGACAGTCGTTTTCGAAGGTTCGGTGCGCCAAGTGCGTCAAGAGGCCACCACCACCAGCAATGTAGTAACCTACGAAGTGGTCATCTCTGCACCGAATCCCGATTTGAAACTGAAACCCGGCATGACCGCCAACATCACCATCTACACGCTCGAGCGCGATGGCGTGCTGCTTGTGCCGACCAAAGCATTGAAATTTACGCCAAGCGATGGCGGCGACGATACCATAATTGATTGCACGGCGCAACACAAACTCTGGCTGCTCGAACCAGGCACAGTTCGTGCGGTGGCGGTCGAAATTGGCGAAGCGGCGGGCAGTCAGACCGAGATTGTGTCGGGCGTGGACGAAGGCGCATTTGTGGCTACAGGCATAGCATCGGCAACCGCTACCGAAGCCGCCGAACCGACCGCCAATGGCGAACGCTCACCCTTTATGCCAGGCCCTCCGGGAAGCAATAAGAAGAAAAAATAGTAATTTCAGTGAGAAGTGAGAAGTTAGAAGTGAGAAGTGGGGCGGCAGAGCCGCAGATTTCAGATTTCAGATTTCAGATTTCAGATTTCAAATTTCAGATTTCAAATGTGACCATTAAACAATAGGAACTTAGAAACATAGAAACAAAAATTGCGATAGCAATTTTGAAAAACTAGAAATTAGAAACCAGAAATTAGAAATAAAAACCGCTTCAACAAATAACCAAATCCACAAATCACCAAATAATCAATTCAACTTATCAACCTAGAAAAAAATGCGCGTAATTGAATTGCAGCAGATAAAGCGAAATTTTATTGTCGGTGGCGAGACCGTCCATGCGTTGCGTGGTGTGTCGTTTGCCATTGAACAGGGCGAATTTGCTACCATTATGGGCACTTCGGGCAGCGGCAAATCGACTTTGCTCAACATTCTCGGCTGTCTCGACACGCCAACTTCGGGCGAATACAGGCTCGACGGCGTGGAGGTGCGCACGATGGACAAAAACGAACGCGCCACACTCCGCAACCGCAAAATCGGTTTTGTGTTTCAGAATTACAACCTATTGCCAAAAACTACGGCGGTGGAAAATGTGGAACTGCCGCTTATGTACAACGCTTCGGTGAGTGCCGCCGAACGCCGTAGCCGCGCCATCGAGGCGTTGGAGGCTGTGGGGCTGGGCAACCGTTTGGAGCATAAAAGCAACCAGATGTCGGGCGGACAGATGCAGCGCGTGGCCATTGCGCGTGCGCTGGTCAACAATCCCGCCGTGATTTTGGCCGACGAAGCCACTGGCAACCTCGACACACGCACCTCGTTCGAGATTTTGGTGCTTTTTCAGAAACTGCACGCCGCTGGGCGCACCATCATTTTTGTAACACACAATCCCGAAATTGCGCAATACAGCACACGCAACATCGTGTTGCGCGACGGCCTTGTGATAGACGACACCGTCAATCCCAATCCGCTCGATGCCGAACGCGCCCTTGCCGAATTGCCAACAGAAAATGATTAGTTTTCCAGTTAAATTTCGTAAACTCTATAATCAACCGATCAACTAATCAACCAATCAACCAAAACGAGCAGTAACTCGACTCAATGCTAACTCGCTGTTAATTTATGAATTTTGTTAATCTCTTAAAAATAGCGTTGCGTGCGCTGGCCAACAACAAAATGCGCGCTCTGCTCACGATGCTCGGCATCATCATTGGTGTGGCATCGGTCATCACCATGCTGGCTATCGGGCAAGGCTCGAAAAAGAGCATTCAGGAGCAGATTGCCGAGATGGGCAGCAACATGATAATGATTCACCCCGGTGCCGATATGCGTGGTGGCGTGCGGCAAGACCCGAGTGCCATGCAGACACTCAAACTCGACGATTATCGCGCCATCAAGAGCAGTTGCCCGCATGTGGCGGCCGTCAGTGCAGCCGTGTCGAGCAGCGGGCAGTTCATTTTTGGTGCCAACAACTACCCGGGCAGTGTGAGCGGCGTTTCGGTCGATTATCTCACCATTCGCCAGTTGAAAATCGAGAGTGGCGATATGTTTGGCGAAGCCGATATCGAGTCGAATGCCAAAGTGTGCGTTATCGGTAAAACCATTGCCGACAATCTGTTTACCAATGGCGAAGACCCTGTGGGTCAGGTAATTCGGTTCAACAAAACGCCCTTTCGTATCGTTGGCACGCTCGAGTCGAAAGGCTACAACAGCATGGGACACGACCAAGATGCCATTGTGCTTGCGCCTTATTCCACGGTGATGAAGCGTTTGTTGGCGCAGACCTACTTGCAAGGTATCAACTGCTCGGCCACGACCGAAGCCGAAACCGATGCGGCCATCGATGAGATAACCACGGTGCTGCGGAGCAACCACAAACTGCGCGATGGCGACGACGACGATTTTACCATTCGTTCGCAGCAAGAACTCAGTTCGATGATGACCAGCACCACCGACCTGATGACCGTGCTTTTGGCGTGTGTGGCGGGCATTTCGCTGGTTGTGGGCGGCATCGGCATTATGAACATCATGTATGTGAGCGTTACGGAGCGCACGCGCGAAATCGGCTTGCGCATGAGCGTAGGCGCACGCGGCCGCGATATTCTCGCACAATTCTTAATAGAGGCCGTGCTGATAAGCGTAACAGGCGGACTCATCGGCGTTTTTGTCGGTGTTGGTGCGTCGTTTGCCGTAAAAATGCTGGCTGGTTGGCCCATTTACATACAAGTTTGGAGTATTTTGATTAGTTTTGCAGTTTGTACTGCCACAGGTATATTTTTTGGTTGGTATCCCGCCAAAAAAGCCGCCAACCTCGATCCAATAGAAGCAATTCGGTACGAGTAATTAGTAGTGAGTAGTGAGTAGTGAGTAGTGAGCAGTGAGCAGTGAATTAGGAATTAGGAATTAGGAGTGAGGAGTGATGCGGCAGAGCCGCAATGACAAAATTTCAAATTTCAAATTTCAAATTTCAAATTTCAAATTAAACAATTAGAAACACAGAAACTAGAAACAGTGCATAGCACGAGAAACGGACGCACTCGGTGCGTCCCTACTTTACAAACTTTCAAACTAAAAAAATGTCGCGCGAGTTAAAAATAGAGATTGCCATTCATACGGCGTGCTGGCTGCTGGTGCTGGCTATTCCGTTTGTTTTTGTCGAGCATTCCGACGAGGGGCTGACTTTCAATTGGTTCCGCTATGGGCATCACTGCGTGGTGATAAGTGCCTGTGCCATAGTTGTTTACGTCAACTACCTCTATCTGCTGCCAAAAATACTGTTCGAGCGCCGACGCACGGCACTCTTTTGGGTGGTCAATGTGATTCTTATCGTTTCGTTGGCACTCTCGCTTACGCTTGCGTTCAGTCCCGACGCTGGCCATCGGTTTGTGCGCCCGCTGATGCCGCCAGCGGAACTCGCTGGCGAACAGCCGCCGCATTCTCGTCCGCACCCTCGCCCTACCTATTTGCCGCAGAAAACGCTCTTTTTTATGCGCGATCTGTCGTTTCTCTGCTTGGCATTTGGCATCGGTTTTGCTGTGAAACTTGCGCTGCAATACCGCCGCAAAGAGTTGCACTACCAGCAGATGGAGCGGCTGCAACTCGAAACGGAATTGATGCAGTTGCGCTATCAAGTCAATCCGCATTTTTTGCTGAATACGCTCAACAACATCTACGCGCTCATCGCTATTGATTCGGCGAAAGCGCAAAAATCGATACTCGAACTCAGCAAAATGTTGCGCTATGTGCTGTACGATAGTCAGGAATATGTGCCGCTGACGCACGAGGTGCAGTTTTTGCGCAACTACATCGCCTTGATGCGCCTGCGCTTGAACGACACGGTTACCGTGCAGGCCGATTTCGATGTGGACGACGACACACCAACTTTGGTTGCGCCGATGATGTTCATCTCGCTGGTCGAAAACGCTTTCAAACACGGCATTTCGCCCAAAGGAAAATGCACCATCTCCATCGCCTTGCGCGACGACAACGGCTGCGTAACCTGCCGTGTGGCCAATGGCAACTATCCCAAAAACGATGCCGACAAGAGCGGTTCGGGCGTGGGATTGGCACACTTGCGCCGACGCCTCAATCTGATCTATCCCGACAGATATGTGTGGAACATCAGCCTCTCCGACGACCAAAAAGAGTATATTTCGGAACTTACTATAAACACAAAAGCATGATACTCAACTGCGCCATTATCGACGATGAGCCGCTGGCTCTCGACCTGCTCGAAAACTATGTCAGCAAAACGCCATTTTTGAATTTAGAAGGCCGCTATTCGAACGCTGTGCTTGCGCTCGAAGGGCTGCAAGAGCGTCCCGTCGATGTTGTTTTTTGCGACATTCAGATGCCCGGGCTCGACGGACTTGCCTTTGCCAAGCGGCTGCCAAGCAACACCTACATCATTTTCACCACGGCATTTGGGCAATATGCGGTCGATAGTTACCGCGTGAATGCAGTCGATTATCTGCTGAAACCCTTTTCGTACGACGATTTTCTGATGGCAGCCAACAAGGCGTGGCGGCTCATTGAGCAGCAGCGCAGAAGCAATTTTGAGCATACCGAACCAGAAACCATTTTCCTGAAAAGCGAGCGCAAACTTGTGCGCGTCGAACTCGACCATGTGCTCTACATCGAGGCCATGCGCGACTATGTGAAAGTGGTGCTCGACGGCGAACAGGAGCCGATTTTCTCGCTGATGAGCCTCAAATCGTTGCTGTCGCTCCTGCCAGCAGGGCGATTCATTCGTGTGCACCGCTCGTTTTTGGTGCAGAAATCGAAAATCGGGACGGTAACCAACAGCCACATCGAGTTTGGACGCGTGCAGATTCCCATCGGGCGGCTCTACAAAAACGACCTAGCGCGCTTTTTGGCCGAGCAAAAACACTAATTTTCGCACACACATAGAACCACTTTTGCAGGTTTGCGCCTTTTTTGTTACCTTTGCAAGATGAAGGGGACTTCTATAAATTCCCTATTTTGTAATAAATTCAACAAATGTGGACTTCTGAATACTTTTGTGCGCTTTTTGTTTTTGGGCTGCATCTGTCTGACTTTCACTCAATTACAATGCCACCGCATTGTGCTTTTGTTCAAGCCAAACATCTGCTACCCCAAAAATCAAAAATCACTACAAAGGAATTTATAGAAATCCCCTAAATCATTCCAAATTATTATGCAAGTAAAAGTAATAAACAAGTCGAAACATGCGCTGCCAGCCTACGCCACCGAAGCGGCGGCTGGTATGGATTTGCGCGCCAATTTGTCAGAACCCGTAGCGCTGAAACCGCTCGAACGGCGGCTCATTCCCACAGGACTTTTCATCGAACTGCCCATTGGTTACGAGGCGCAAATTCGTCCACGCAGCGGTTTGGCCATCAAAAAAGGCATCACCGTACTCAATTCGCCCGGCACCATCGATGCCGACTATCGGGGCGAAGTTTGCGTTATTTTGGTCAATCTCTCGGCCGAAGAGTTTGTGGTCGAAGACGGCGAGCGTATTTGCCAGATGGTCATCGCGCGCCACGAACAGGCGCAGTGGCTCGAAGTCGATGCGCTGGGCGACACCGAACGCGGCGCAGGCGGCTTTGGGCACACGGGAGTTTAGTCAGTAGTGAGTAGTGAGAAGTGAGTAGTTAGAAGTGAGAAGTGTTTCTGAATGAGGAATTAGGAGTGAGGAGTGGTGCGGCAAGCCGCAAATTCAGAATTTCAAATTTCAAATTGTCGGTAGCAGAAACGCCTTAATCTTCAAATCTTCAAATCTTCAAATTTTCAAATTTTCAAATCAATAACTAGAAACATAGAAACAAAAATTGCGGCAGCAATTTTGAGAAACTAGAAACCAAAAAGAAACAACACTTTTTGATGAAAAACAAAACCTTCACACTGATATTGCTACTGACCGTTGTGGTGGCGCAGGCGCAGCAAAAGGTCGATTTGCAGTTCGACGAAACGGAGTTCGATTTTGGCATCATTCACGAAGAGGGCGGCAGCGTGTCGCACAATTTTCGCTTTGTGAACACAGGTTCTGCGCCGTTCACCGTGCAGCGTGTAACGGCCTCGTGCGGCTGCACCACGCCCGAATGGACGCACACCGCCGTGCAACCGCAGGATTCGGGCGTAATCCGTGTAACTTTCGACCCGACCGACCGCCCCGGACGCTTCCAAAAAGGTGTACGCGTGGTCATCGCTGGCGAGAGCGGCACCATCACCGAAACGCTCGACATTTTTGGGCAGGTCGTGCCGCGCGCCGAAACGCTCGAAAATCAATATCCATACCACTTTGGTGCGCTCTATTTTCGCGCAGCAACGGTGGCGTTCGACACCATAAATAAGGGCGCAACTGTGGAGCGCACTTTGGAGGCGGTGAATGTGTCCGACGAGCCAGTGCAGTTTGCGCTTCTGCTTCCCGATTACATAAAATCTGACGCGCCAGCCGCCATTGCGCCCAACGACCGCTTGGCAATCACATTTCGCTATCTGTCGGACAAAAGTCCTGTTTGGGGCTTCGCTGCCGACGAAATTGGCGTGCTGGTGAATGGCAAAAACGAGGGAAATATGCGTGCGCAAGCCGTACTGAAAGAGGACTTCAGCCGACTGTCGCGCGAGGAGCGCATCGCTGCGCCGATAGCCTCGTTGCAGACGCATCAGGTCGATTTTGGGCAGGTGAAAATCGGCAAAAAACAGGCGCAAACGCTACTGCTGTCGAACCTTGGGCAAAATCCGTTGGCCGTGCGCGCCATCGTGTCGAGCGGCAACTATTTGTCGGGAACGGCCAAAAAGACGGTTGTGAAAAGCGGCAAATCGGTGAAAATCAGCATCGAAATAGACGCCACAAACCTGCAACCATTCTCGTTTGTAAAAACATTGCAACTGATAACCAACGACCCAACCAATCCCGTGCAAACCATTGTTGTAACTTGGCAAACGGTTGAATAGCAGTCGTTTAGAAAGAAAAAACAATCAAAAAAAAAGCGAAAAATATGCCGCATCATATCGAAAATAGCAGCGAATTTCCTGGGTTGAATGTCAATTTGGGTGTGGCGCAGCCGCCCATCGTCAATCCTTACATGAAACATCGCGTGAAGCGTGCGCACTACACCACCGACGAGTTTGTGGCAGGCATTTTGCGTGGCGATGTGTCGATTTTGAGTCAGGCGGTTACGCTCGTCGAAAGCACCAACCCGACGCACTACAGCCAAGCGCAAGAGGTGGTCGAACGCTGCTTGCCGCACGCTGGCCATTCGGTGCGCATCGGCATTACAGGCGTTCCCGGCGCAGGCAAAAGCACATTTGTGGAGTCGCTCGGCATGGATTTGGTAAAGGCTGGGCATAAACTGGCGGTGCTGGCCATCGACCCGAGCAGCGAGCGATCGCGCGGCAGCATTTTGGGCGACAAAACGCGTATGGAGGAACTTTCGGCAGCCAAAACGGCCTTCATTCGTCCTTCGCCGTCGGCAGGTTCGCTGGGTGGCGTGGCACGCAAAACGCGCGAAACCATTGTACTGTGCGAGGCGGCTGGTTTTGATACCGTTTTTGTCGAAACGGTGGGCGTGGGGCAGAGCGAAACGGCCGTTCATAGCATGGTCGATTTCTTTTTGCTGATTCAGTTGGCGGGCGCAGGCGACGAGTTGCAAGGCATCAAACGCGGCATCATGGAGATGGCCGACGGCATTGCCATCAACAAATGCGACGGCAGCAACAAAGAAAAATCGCAGATGGCGGCGCGGCAATTCCAAAATGCGCTGGCACTTTTTCCAAAACCCGAATCGGGCTGGGATCCGCAGGTACTCACCTGTTCGGCGTTCCACCATACGGGCGTGAGCGATGTGTGGCAGATGGTGTGCGACTACATTGCGTTTACCAAAGAAAATGGCTATTTCGCCGAAAAACGCCACCGCCAAAGCAAGTATTGGATGTACGAAACCATCGACGAAACGCTGAAAAACAGTTTTTATCACAATCCCGAAATCGAAACGCTGCTCGAAACTTACAAACAGCAGTTGGAAGAGAATCGCATCTCGTCGTTTGTGGCGGCAAAAAAACTGCTCGACACCTATTTCGGACAGAAATAATTTTTCGGTTTAGAAATTTTGACTATCTTTGCGAAAAGTAAACATCTAAAAAAACGGCAGAAATATGTTGATTATTGGCATCGCAGGCGGCACAGGGTCGGGCAAAACCACCGTTGTGCGCAAAATTATCGAGCAGTTGCCCAAAGGCGAAGTGGCGGTGTTGCCGCAGGATTCGTACTATCGCGACGCGTCGGAAAAACCGCTTGAGGAACGGTTGGAGATGAATTTCGACCACCCCGATTCGGTCGAATTTGAGTTGCTGGTGAAGCATGTGAAAGACCTCAAAGCGGGCAAAAGCATCGAACAGCCCATCTACTCGTATGTAACCTGCACGCGCGCCGCCGAAACCATCTTGGTCGAGCCTTGCGAAGTGGTCATTGTCGAAGGCATTTTGGTGCTGACAAACCCGAAATTGCGCGACCTGATGGACATGAAAATTTTTGTCGATGCCGATGCCGACGACCGTTTGATGCGCGTCATCAAGCGCGACATTGTGGAGCGCGGCCGCTCGGTCGATCGCGTGATGGAACGCTACGAAAACACCGTGAAACCGATGCACGAGCAGTTTATCGAGCCGTCGAAACGCTATGCCGATGTGATAGTGCCGCAAGGCGGAAACAACCAAGTGGCCATCGATTTGCTGACCATGTACATTGCCAAAGAGTTGGGCATTGATCGCGAAAATCGCCTGAAAAAAGAGTGCCGTAAAACCGCAAAACAGACAAAATAATGTACGATTCGCAAGATTTGGACAAAATTCTGTTTCTCGATATCGAAACAGTGCCGCAAACCGCTTCGCTCGACCAACTGACGCCCGAAATGCAGCAGTTGTGGTGCGAAAAACTCGAAACACTGCATCGCCGCTTGCCCGACCGCTTCCCAGCCGACGACACGCCCGACCACGCTTTTCGCAATGGTGGCGGCGTGTATAGCGAATTTGCCAAAATCGTCTGCATCTCGGTCGGTGTCATTCACTACGAAAACGGTCGCCGCTTGATGCGCACCAAATCGTTTGCCAGCGACGACGAAGCGCAACTGTTACGCGATTTTGCAACGATGGCATCGCACTTTTTGCGCACACCGAGGCACTACATTTGCGGGCACAACATCAAAGAGTTTGATGTGCCGTTCATCTGTCGGCGTATGCTGATACACCGCATTCCGCTGCCGCAAGCCATCGATGTGGCGGGGCGCAAGCCGTGGGAAACCTCCTTTCTCGACACGATGGAACTGTGGAAATTTGGCGACTACAAAAGTTACACCTCGCTCAAACTGCTCTGCACCGTGTTGGGCGTTGCCACCTCGAAAGACGACATCGACGGCAGCGAAGTGGCCGATGTGTACTACAACTCGCACGACCTGCACCGCATTGCCGTCTATTGCGAAAAAGATGTGGTCGCCACCGCGCAAGTCTTCCTGCGCATGAACTGCCTCGAACCGCTCTCCCCCGATGCCATCACGCATGTGGAATGAGAACAATCATCGAATTATTGAGTAGCGGAGTAAAGAAAGTCTTTAGAACTCCAGCAGTTATTAATTTTTTTTACAAAAGGGGGAATTATAGAAGTCCCCTTTAGAGTTATTATGAAACAGTCTTGGCGTCCTGGAACAATGATCTACCCGCTGCCTGCCGTTTTGGTGTCGTGCGGCGCAGACGAGAGCGAGTACAATGTGATGACGGCGAGTTGGGTGGGCACAATCTGCTCCGACCCAGCCATGTGCTATGTGTCGATTCGCCCCGAAAGGCACTCGTACGGCATCATCAAGCGCACGGGCGAATTTGTGCTGAACCTCACCAACGAAGAACTCGCTTTTGCTACCGATTGGTGTGGCGTGCGCAGCGGAAAAAATTGCAACAAATTTGCCGAAATGCACCTCACACCGCAGCGCGGCGAAAAGGTGGCGGCACCAATTATTCTTGAATCGCCACTGTCGATAGAGTGCAAGGTGAAGCAGATTTTGCCGCTGGGTAGCCACGATATGTTCATTGCCGAGGTGGTGAATGTGCAGGCCGACAATCGGTTTATCGATGCCCAAACAGGCGAATTTCAACTCGACAAAGCCAAACTCATCGCCTATTCGCACGGACATTACCACAAACTTGGCGATGAAATCGGACATTTCGGCTGGAGCGTTCGCAAGAAAAAGTAAATGATTCTCAATGTCAAATTGTTAGTCGCAAGTAGCAAGTAGCAAGACAAAAGCCTTCTCCCCTTCGGGGAAAATGGGAAAAGAGGCCACAAAAGCCAAATAACCAAATAACCAAATCTCCAAATCCACAACTAGAAATCAGAAATCAAACAAGGAACTATGAACCAGAAACTATTTTGTGCCGTTGCGTTTGCTGCATTGACGCTGACGGCGGTAGCGCAAACCGAACTTCCGCTTGCGACCGACACCACGACACACGCCACCGATACCATCGAGGGATTTGTCTTCACCACCATCGATAGCGTGGGCATTACGCCAGTGAAAGACCAGCACCGCAGCAGCACTTGTTGGGCGTTTTCGACCATCGGTTTTCTTGAGAGCGAACTCCTGCGCATGGGCAAAGGCGAGTACGATTTGAGCGAGATGTTTGTGGTGAGCCACACAATGCTTGACCGCGCCGAATATGTGGTGCGTATGTACGGCGACACCAAATTTGCACCGGGCGGATCGGCTTACGATGTCATCTACTGCCTCAAAAATTACGGAATGGTGCCGCAATCGGCCATGCCTGGCATTTTGTATGGTAGTTCGGCGGCGGACACGCTTCCTGTTCACGCCGAGTTGGACGCAGTGGCGGGCGGCTATCTGCGTGCGCTGACCACATCGAACTTGAAACGCCTCACGCCCGTGTGGAAACAGGGTCTGCAGGCCGTTTACGATACCTATCTCGGCAAATGCCCCGACCGTTTTACCTACAACGGTAAAGAGTACACGCCGCTTTCGTTTGCGCAGTCGCTGGGGCTGAAAGCCGATGATTATGTGAGCATTACATCGTACACACACCACCCATTTTATACCACATTTGCGCTCGAAGTGCCCGATAATTGGCGCATGGATCAGATGTACAATGTGCCATTGGACGAAATGATGCAAATCATCGACAATGCGTTGGCCAACGGCTACACTTTGGCGTGGGGTGCCGATGTGAGCGAGGTGGGCTTCACCCGCAAGGGCATTGGTGTGATGCCTGATGCCGACAAAGGGGCTGACCTCACAGGCAGCGATGCCGCCCACTGGTTGGGATTGACCGAAAAAGACAAAAAAGAGGAACTCACCAAGCGTCCATTGCCCGAGATGGTCGTTACGCAGGAGATGCGCCAGCAGGCATTTAACAGTTGGGAAAACACCGACGACCACGGCATGCAGATTTTCGGCACGGCACACGACCAAAACGGCAAGCGTTATTATATGGTGAAAAACTCGTGGGGAACGAAAAAGAGTGATTATCAGGGTATTTGGTATATTTCTGAAGCATTTATGCGCTACAAAACCAATGACATTTTAGTCCACAAAAACGCCATTCCCAAAGACCTCCGCCGCAAACTTGGGATAGAGTGAGAAAGTGTGAAAGTATAAAAGTGTGAAGGTGTGAAAGTAGGGGCGCGGCATGCCACGCCCGTTTTTGTGGATTTGCAGATTTGGTTATTTGTGGATTTGGGAAAATCCGTAAAACAGCAGAGCCGTCACACTGTGGCGGCTCTACAATCTATAAGACCCCCTCAATCCCCCAAGGGGGAAGATTTTGGGATAATTTGGAGATTAGATAAGATTTAAAAGTCTATGCTCTATCTTCTATGTTCTTAAAATCTTGTCTTGCGACTTGCTTCTTGCTACTTGCTACTTCACAACCACTTTCTGCGCTTTGTCGCCGACTTTCACAATATAAACGCCATTCAGTTGGCCGTTCATTTCGGTAACATTCTGACCTGTGAGTGTGAAAATTTGGAATTCTTGCGTGCAAATCACACGGCCGCTTTCGGTGCGGAGGTCGAGTGCTTGGGTAGTGGCGAGGGCAGTGGGAGTTTTGGCTTTGAATGTAGCACTTACGGTTACATTGCTTGCTGGCATGGTGAATTTGTTGTCTGCCGAAACCGTAATAGCGTTGTTATCAGCGTCTTTTACCGTAAGCACATCGAGTTCGTAGCCTGTGGCTGGCGTAACGGTGAGTTCCACCTCATCGCCATAGTTGGCGGTGGTTGCACCAGAGGTTACGCTGACTGCTCCATTTTCTATGCCGCTGGCAATAATAATGGTGTAGTCCACTTTTTTCTTGAAAGTAGCCGTTACCGTAACTGCGCTGGCAGGCATGGTAAATTTGTTATCCTCAACCGTAATGGGGTTATCATCTGCGTCTTTCACGGAAAGTGTTTCCAATTCGTAGTCAGTATCGGGCGTGATAGTGAGCGTAACCTCTTGACCTGCGTAAGCCTCTTTGTCGGCTGTTACAGCACCATTTGTAGGCGCTGCAACGGTAATACCATAAACCATTATCACAGGGCGAACGGAGCAACCATAAAAACGAAGTGCACCCGTGTAGTATTTAGTCGTCGATTGGAAAAAATAATAGAGGCCTGCTTTTTCTAGTTCGATTTGTTCACGCGCGCTCGTCCAATAACGACCCATTTTGCCTTCATAGTTCTTGCTACTGTTGTAGTATTCGCCCGCCGCAGGGAGAAAAATGGAGTTGCTGTTGGTTTTGCTTGCTACAATGTAACCTGCTACGCCTGTGCTGTTGTAGTTGTCCGTCCAAGTCCAATTACATTCGCTTTCCAATTCGTTCAACTCCGCAATGGTAAACATACGCCAGCCTTCGCCCCAGTTTACCGTTGCAGCATCGTCGGCGGCTTCGAGCGTGGTAAGTCCGTCGGTGCCATTGTACTTGGTCAATGTGCTGTAATCGTTATTATAACTGTAAGTACCATACTTGTAGGTATCCCACGAATAACTTTCCTTCGGTTCAGTTTCGCCCCAAGCATAGTGGTTGCCGTACTCTTCGGGGCTGGTTGCGCCTACATTGCAGGTGGCCCAGCGCAGGCCGCTCGGCAAGCCAAGGTCCACATACTCGTGAGTGATTCCAGTACTCTGTGCAGTCGCACACAGCGTTGTGGCCATTGCAGCCAACAGAAAAGTGTAAATGCGTTTCATAAGAATTTTGGTTTTAAGACCCCCTCTTATCCCCCAAGGGGGAAGATGGAGCGTGGTTAATACTATTTATTTGGTTGATGAGTTGATGAGTTGATGAGTTTAACGCACGACAGATGGTCAGTGAGATTTAATTTCTGATTTCTAGTTTCTTATTTCAAATTGCGCTTCGCGCTGTTTTTAGTTTCTATGTTTCTCGCGCTGCGCGCTGTTTCTATGTTTATTTGTTGAACTGTTGAAGCGTTGAATTGTTGAAGCGTTTATTTGACGATTTGTGGATTTGGTTATTTGGTTATTTGGTTATTTGGTTATTTGGTTATTTGGTTATTTGGTTATCTAACCCCTCCGAAAAACTATCGTTTTTCTCGTCCCCTTGCAAAGGGGACAGGTTCGCGTTCAAGTAGGTTCTGTCCTCTCCCCTTTTCAAGGGGAGTACCTGCCGAATGGCAGGGGTAGGGTTAATGCCAATTAAGAATTTTGAATTTAGAATTATGAATTTTTGCGCTCCCCAAAAGCCGTAATTTTCAAATTTTCAAATGAAAAACTTTATAAACTTTCCACTTTATAGACTTTATAAACTTTTTACTTACACACTAATTTTGTCTATGTTCTATATTCTTAAAATCTCGTCTTACTACTCATATCTTGCGACTAACAGTCTGATTATCAGCAAGTTGCCCCCCCCCCCTATTGATAGGGAGAAGGGCGAAAAGTCTGCGGTTGGTGCGCTATTCTGTGTGCAAAGGTAGGGATAATTTTTCAATCACGCAACACTGTTGCTCGTTTCTTCGTCGAAAAATTTGCGAAGTTGCTGGCGCAGAGTGATTTCGTCGGTGATGAGTGCGCGCAAATCGGTCAAGCCACGCTCGTTTTTGGCACTGTGCAACCACAGGCGCAGGTAGCCGCCTTCGGCATATTTTTCGTGCAGGTGTGCCACCGCACGCTGAATGTGCCATTCGGCGGTGGCATCGGGCTGCTGGCGCAACGAGAAACGCAGCGTGCGCCGCAAGATGAGTTCGGGCGTGATGTCGCGGTCGGCCTCTGCCACAATGCAACCGTAGATGCTGCGTGGCGGACGGCTTCCCGAAGCGCGGTGATCTTCGATGGCTTCGGCCATCAGGCGCAAATCGGCTTCGGAAAACCAGCGGAGCAAATTCTTGTCGGCCAAAAGCAGTTGGGCAGAATAGATGTGGTGCTGTTCGCGCCCTTGCGGCAAGCCCACATCGTGATAGGCCGCCACCACATACACCATATTAGTATCGACATCGTAATTTTTGGCGAGCGCAAGACTTTCGGCTATCACACGCTCCACATGCGTGCGGTCGTGCCCACGGTCGAACGCCTCGTAGCGCGGCAAAATGACCGTTTCGACATAGTTTTTCAGGGCTTCGTCTATCGGCATTGTATCAGATTGTAGTGAGCAGCCATGCCAGATAAACGCCGTAGCAGAGCAGCAACGATGCGCCTTGCCAGCGTGTGATTTCGTGCTTGCGATTGGTGCCGACAAAAAGCCAAACCAATGCGCAGCAGCCTGCCGCCAACGCCGCATCGATGGGCAGATTTGGGTAGGCGGGCAGCGGTCGGATAACCGCGCTAATGCCCAGCACAAAAAAGACATTGAATATGTTGCTGCCGATGGCATTGCCGAGTGCCAAATCGGAATTGTGTTTGAACGCCGCCACCGCCGATGTGGCCAGTTCGGGCAACGAGGTGCCAATCGCCACGATGGTTACGCCCACCACAGATTCTGGCACGCCCCACGCCGCCGCCATCGCCACAGCCGAGCGCACAATCAGTTCGCCGCCGACCACCAAAAAGCCGATACCCACCGCAACGAGCAGCAGGGCTTTCCACACGGCCATCGCCTTGAACGACTCGCTCGACTGGTTTGTGCCGCGCTTCGCCTCTTTCGCCGAATGGTACATAAACAGCCCGAAAATGAGCAGCAAAATCACGCCGTCGAGGCGCGACAGTTGCCAATCGCTGCCCCACGCGCCGAAACATTCCGTTCCCAAAAACAGTATCGCCAGCCCAGCGGCAATGCTCATTGGAATGTCGAAACGCCGCGAACTGCGCTGCGAAGCAATCGGGTAGATGGCTGCCGACACGCCCAAAATGACCAGCACATTGATGATGTTGCTGCCGAGAATGTTGGTCAGTGCAATCTCGCTCGAGCCTTCGAAAGCCGCCATCAGATTGACGACCAGTTCGGGAGCCGATGTGCCAAACGCCACAATCGTCAAGCCAATGACCAAATCAGGCACATTCAGCCGCTTGGCCAAGCCCGACGCGCCATCGACCAGCCAATCGGCGCCAAGCACCAGCACCACAAATCCGACGATAAGTAAAACGATGTTTAGTAACATTAGTTGATGAAAGTTTCTAATTTCTAATTTCTGGTTTCTGGTTGAGTTGATTAGTTGATTAGTTGATTAGTTGATTAGTTGATCGGTCGTTGAAAAGTTTTATGTTTCAAGTTTCAAATTTCAGAGTTTCAAGTTTTCGGTATCCGAAAAGCCGCAATTATTATTCATTGTTCATTTTTTATTGTTCATTTTGCTCGGACGCACTCGGTGCGTCCCTACTTTCATACTTTCACACTTTCAAACTCATCTTGCTACTTGCTACTCATATCTTGCGACTATCAATTTGAAATTCTGAAATTTGAAATTATTTCGCCAGTTGTTTGACGGCGCACTGCACGGTTTCGTCGAACGAGTTGATGTAGGGGAAGAAGCCGTTGTCGCCTTGCAGGTTGCGAATGATGTACGAATTGAGTTGGCGCGAAATCTGTTGCCGCGAGGTGTTTTTGTCCTTCTCGCTGCCCTTCACGCCTTTGGCGGCGGCGTAGTTCACCAGTTGGTCGAACAGATTTTGACGGTCGAGATAGGCGGCCAGCGACTGCCAATCTTTCTGTTTCGCCAATTCGTTGCGGTGCTGTTCGGAGTAGCGCAGGGCAAATTGGTAGATGTGCGCGCCGTTCACCAAGCGGTTGAAATAGGCGGAGTAGCCCATCGTGTCGCGCGGAACAAACAAATCGGGCATGATGCCGCCACCGCCATGCACTTCGCGGCCGCCTTTGGTGCGATAGACCACCGTATCGGTCTGATGAATGCTGTCTTGCGAGAAAAATTCGCCGTGCAGGTAGCGATTGAGCAGATCGATTTCGTAGTCGTCCTGCTTGCCGCGTTCGTAGGGCTTTTGTATGCAGCGCCCCGACGGCGTGTAGTAGCGCGCCACGGTGAGTCGCAATGCCGAGCCGTCGGCAAATTCCATTTGGTTCTGCACCAGCCCTTTGCCAAACGAGCGTCGCCCGACGATAGTGCCGCGGTCGTTGTCCTGAATGGCGCCCGCAAAAATCTCCGATGCCGATCCCGAAAATTCGTCGATCAACACCGCCACGCCCATGTTGCGGCAACTGCCGTAGCCGTTGGCGTAGGAGTCGGTGCGCGGATAGGCTTTACCCTCGACATAGACGATGAGGTTGCCGCGCTCCAAAAATTCGTTCAGCATATTCACCGCCGCATCGAGGTAGCCGCCTGCATTGCCACGCAAATCGACCACCACATTTTCGGCATTCGATTTTTTCAGTTTTGCCAAAGCGGTGAGGAACTCGTTGTAGGTGGTTGCACCGAATTTATTGACCGAAATATAGCCTGTTTTCGGCGTAATCATATACGCCACATCGACGCTATGCACAGGAATATCGCCGCGCGTGATGTCGAAATGGAGCATTTCGGGCGTATTGCGGCGCACCACGCCAAGCCGCACCTGCGTGCCTTTGGGACCGCGCAGTTTTTTCATCACCTTTTCGTTGTTGATGCCGCTGCCCACAAACGCGGTGTCGTTCACCTCTACAATGCGGTCGCCATCGAGCAGTCCCGCGCGCTCCGATGGACCGCCGGCGATAACATCGACCACATAAATGGTGTCGTTTTGCAACGAAAATTGCACGCCGATGCCGCTAAAACTGCCTTCGAGTTGCTCGTTCACCGCCTCCAAATCGGCGGCTGGAATGTAGGCCGAATGCGGATCGAGTTGGCGCACAATGAGCGGCAAAATGGCTTCGGTAATGCTGTCGGTGCGCACCGAATCGACATACACTTCGTCGATAAGTCGCAGCAAATCCGAAATTTTGTTGTCGGAAGGCGCAAATTTTGCGGCTGGCGCAACCGACCAACTGCCGCTACGCACGGCAAAAAGGTTGCCCACCACAATGCCCACCGCCAAAGCCACAGCCACCACTATCGGCAAAATCGTCTTTTTCATAGTCGCATTTTTTTTGTTGATCAGTTGATCAGTTGATTGGTTGATGAGTTGATAAGTTTAACGCATTGAAGAAAGTTTCTGGTTTCTGGTTTCAAGTTTTCGGTAGCCGAAAAGCCGCAATTATTATTCATTGTTCATTTTTTATTGTTCATTTTGCTCGGACGCACTCGGTGCGTCCCTACTTTCATACTTTTACACTTTCACACTCGTCTTGCTACTTGCTACTCATATCTTGCGACTATCAATTTGAATTTGCGGTTCTGCCGCACCATTCCTCACTCCTAATTACTAACTCCTCACTCAAAAATCACTCCTCACTCCTCACTTCTAACTTCTCACTTCTCACTACTTTTCGGGTGCAAAAACCACTTCAATGCCAGCGCGTTCGAGCAGTTCCAGCCCATCGACAAGGCGATATTGCTCGCCATAAACCACCCGTTTGATGCCCGCCTGAATAATCAGTTTGGCGCACTCGATGCAAGGCGAAGCGGTAACATAGAGTGTGGCGCCATCGCTGCTGTTGCTCGACCGCGCCACCTTGCTGATGGCGTTGGCTTCGGCGTGAAGAACATAGGGTTTCGACAGATTGTTAGCGTCTTCGCAGTTGTTTTCGAAGCCCGAAGGCGTGCCGTTGTAGCCATCGGAGATAATCATCTTCTCTTTGACCAGCAGTGCGCCCACCTGACGGCGTTTGCAGTACGAATTTTCTGCCCAAATACGCGCCATGCGCATATACCGATTGTCCAATTTTGCTTGTTTGTCGTTTGTCATAATCGTCTGATTAAAAGTGCGTTACACAGTTTTTCAACAATCACGCTGCGGTGTGCCAACGCCTCTGCAAAATTACATCTTTTTTGCCGACCGCCCAACTGCGCTTCTTGTGTCGCATTGTTAATAACTTTTAATGCAAATATCTTGCCAAACTAATTTTGTTGCGTAATTTTGCCGTGGTCGTTCGACGGAACAAATCGTTTGATTTTACCGCAGCAGCCTCCATTTTTTGCTCCGCATTCAGACCGCAATCGCGAAAAAGCGCGTTTGTGAGTGCAGAACCGAAGTCGATAAAAGTTATGTTTTACCAATGCTTTTCGAAGAAAAAGCACGGGCAACAAGACAAGTAACAATCCGACAGATTGCGCCGAAACATCTGACAAACAGGCGTTTAACACAAAAATCTGCGGCCGAACTTGGCTTTTTTGTCTGACATTTTTCCGCTCGAAAGCACAATAAAAAAATCCGAATTATGGAAAACTACATCGTCAAACGCGACGGAAAGCGCGAGGTCTTCTCTATCGACAAAATCAAAAACGCCATTGCGCGCTCGTTTCTTGCAGCAGGCAGTTTTGCCACACAAGAGATTATGACGGGCATTCTGGGGCATCTGCGCATCACCGACGGCATCAGCGTCGAAGAGATTCAGAACCAAGTGGAGGTGGCTCTGATGGCCGAAGGTTACTACCAAGTGGCAAAAGCCTATATGCTCTACCGCCACCAGCACGCCGAAGACCGCGAAACACGCGACAAACTGGAGTTTTTGACGAACTACTGCAACGCCGCCAACGCCGCCACAGGCAGCAAATTCGACGCAAACGCCAATGTTACGAACAAAAACATAGCCACGCTCATCGGCGAACTGCCCAAGCAGAGTTTCATTCGCCTCAACCGTCGCCTGCTCACCGACCGCATCAAAGCGATGTTTGGTAAAGAACTGTCGGACAGATACTTGCAACTGCTCAACACGCACTTCATCTACAAAAACGACGAGACGAGCCTTGCCAACTACTGCGCCAGCATCACCATGTATCCGTGGCTCATCGGCGGCACCATCTCGATAGGCGGCAACAGCACACCTCCCACCAATCTGAAATCGTTTTGCGGCGGTTTTGTGAATATGGTGTTCATCGTGTCGAGCATGTTGAGCGGTGCTTGCGCCACACCCGAATTTCTGATGTATATGAACTATTTCATCGGCTTGGAATATGGCGAAGACTACTACCTACACCCCGATAAAATAGTCGATTTGAGCAAAAAACAGCGCAGCATCGACAAGGTGATTTGCGACTGCTTCGAGCAGATTGTTTACAGCATCAACCAGCCCACAGGCGCACGCAATTTCCAGTCGGTGTTCTGGAATGTGGCCTACTACGACCGCTACTATTTCGAGAGTCTGTTTGGCAATTTCTATTTCCCCAACGGCGAAAAACCGCACTGGGAATCGCTCAGTTGGCTGCAAAAACGCTTCATGAAGTGGTTCAACAAAGAGCGCACCAAAACCGTGCTGACTTTCCCTGTGGAAACGATGGCACTTTTGGCCGAAAATGGCGATGTGAAAGACAAGGAGTATGCCGATTTCACTGCCGAAATGTACGCCGAAGGGCACTCGTTCTTCACCTATTTGAGCGACAATGCCGACTCGCTGTCGAGTTGCTGCCGCCTCCGCAACGAAATCACCGACAACGGATTCAGTTACACGCTGGGTGCTGGCGGCGTTTCCACTGGCTCGAAGAGCGTGCTTACCGTCAATCTGAACCGCTGCATACAGTACGCCGTAACGCACGGCATTCCGTATCAGACCTACTTGACCGACATTGTCGATTTGATGCACAAGGTGCAGTTGGCCTACAACGAAAATCTGAAAAAATTGCAAGAAAAGGGCATGTTGCCGCTGTTCGACGCTGGCTACATCAACATCGGGCGTCAATATCTGACCATCGGTGTGAATGGTCTGGTCGAAGCCGCCGAATTTTTGGGCATCGAAATCAGCGACAACCCGAAATATACCGAATTTGTGCAGGGCGTGCTTGGCATTGTCGAAAAAGCCAATAAGCAGTATCGCACCAAAGATGTGATGTTCAACTGCGAGATGATTCCTGCCGAAAATGTGGGCGTAAAACACGCCAAATGGGACCGCGAAGACGGCTACCAAGTGCCGCGCGACTGCTACAACAGTTATTTCTATGTGGTAGAAGACGAAAAACTGAATGTGCTCGACCGCTTCCGTCTGCACGGCAAAAAGTATATCGAACACCTGACGGGCGGCTCGGCGCTGCACTGCAACTTGTCGGAACACTTGAGCAAAGAGCAGTACCGCCAACTGCTGCGTGTGGCTGCGCAAGAGGGCTGCAACTATTTCACATTCAACATTCCGAACACCATCTGCAACAAGTGCGGCCACATCGACAAGCGCTATCTGCACGAATGCCCCAACTGCCACAGTACCGATGTGGACTACCTGACGCGTGTGATCGGCTATATGAAACGCGTGAGCAACTTCTCGGTAGCACGCCAAAAAGAGGCCGCCAAACGCTACTATGCGAACGCAACAAAGTTGCAATGAACAAAGACGAAAACATACACGAGCAACTGAAACAGTACTCGCATTTTCTGTCGGACTACGCGGTGTG
This sequence comes from Acutalibacteraceae bacterium, assembly GCA_963659365.1. Classification (GTDB taxonomy): domain Bacteria; phylum Bacteroidota; class Bacteroidia; order Bacteroidales; family Paludibacteraceae; genus W0P28-013. The sequence goes on from CAVKTI010000023.1 coordinate 31,085, forward strand.
TCTGCAAGCATCGGGAGTACACACCACGCGCATAGTGCGCAACACTTGTCGCATTGCAGCGTCGTGGGGGCTGAGCGCAGAGATGACAATCCTGCACAAAACGCTTAACCTGACGCTCTCCACCCACGATGGGCAGCATGTGTACGACAAGGTAAATACCATTCACCCACGCCCTGTCAGTTTTCGGCTCAACACCGAACTCAGCGCATTGAGTTGGCAAGCCTACGACGAACATTTGGGGCTCGATGAACTGTGGACACGCTACCACGCCATTCTCGATGCACCACGCATAAACGACTGGTTTGTACTCGCCCTTGTGGGCATAGCCAACGCCGCTTTCTGCGGATTGTTCAACGGCGATATGTGGGCGTGTGGCATGGTTGCTGCCGCCACATGGGTGGGCTATGCCATCAAAATAGTGATGTTGCGCAAGCATCTCAACACTTTTGGCGTGTGGTTTTCGTGTGCGTTAATCTCTTCGCTCATTGCATCGCTGTGCGGTTTTCTGCATCTCGGACAAACACCCGACACGGCCATTGCCGCCAGCGCATTGTATCTGATTCCCGGTGTACCATTAATCAACAGCGTTATCGACACCATCGAGGGGCATGTGTTGGCAGGTTTTGCGCGCCTGATAGATGCCATGCTGCTGATTGGCTGTATGGCGGTAGGATTGCTCTGTACACTATTGTTGTTGGGACAAATTGCTTGGTAGAATATGTCGGTTGTAAGCACTCTATTTATCGATGGCGCATTGGCGGCTGTGGCGGCCATCGGCTTTGCGGCCATTTCCGACCCATCGAAGCGTACCATTCCTTTCTGTGCGCTATTGGCCGCGATGGGACACATGGCGCGTTATAGCCTGATGCACTTTGCAGGCTGCGACATTATGACCGCCTCATTTGTCGGAGCATTGGTTATCGGCACTGCTTGCATTGCGTTTGCTTATTGGGTTCACACGCCCACCACCACGCTCTATATCCCTGCGCTGCTGCCGATGATTCCTGGAATGTACGCCTACCGCACCATTTTTGCGCTGATGCAGTTCATGCGTTTTTCGCAGAACAACGACCTTGCGATGCGCTATATGCTCGACTTTTTCGTCAATGGCGTTACCACTTTTGCCGTAGTGTTTGTGCTGGCAGTGGGCGCATCTATGCCCACATTTTGGTTTCGCAAATGGTGCTTCTCCATGACCCGACAAACGGCAAAACAACGCCACTCTATCTCAAAACAGCACAAAACATCATCGACCAAATGCTGAAATATGTCAGTTACGATATTGTCTTTCAGGAGATTCCCGACGAGGTTA
>CAVKTI010000024.1:0-31578 GCA_963659365.1 Acutalibacteraceae bacterium
AAGGGGGCTACTGCCAAGAAAATGAATAATTAACAATGAAAAATGAATAATAATTCCCAAATCCACAAATCATCAAAAACACAGAAACAGCGCGAAGCGCGAAAAACATAGAAACATAGAAACAAAAATTGCGACAGCAATTTTGAGAAACAATTCTGAAATTTGAAACAACACCCGATATGAAACGAAACGCTCTAATACTTGTCGCTGCTTTGTGCGTTACGGCGGTGGCGGCGCAAGAGGAATCTGACTTTGTTTTTGGCGAAAACGACAGCATCGCAGCAGCCGACACGCCAGCCATCGACCCATTTGCCGAGGCCATCGAAGACGATGTGGCAGCCGATTCGGCGCAATATGCGCTGCTCGATTCGCTCGGCGAAGAGGAGAACGACACCATTCGACGCAAACTCGAAATTCACCCGCTGCGCAAAGGTTCCTATTTTCAGTTTGGCATCGGTGCAGGCATAAGCGACCTGCTCTACACAGTGGAGGCTGGCACGCAAACGGTACTGCCGTCGCTCACGGCCAACATCGGCTACACCTACTTTTTCCTGCCGTGGATGGGTATCGGTACAGGAGCGCATGTGAGCCACTACGGCGCAATAGCCAAACTCGATGGCGAATATGGCAAGGAGATTGACGCGTGGAACGGCGTTTCCGACACCGATGGCGACACCTACAACCACCGCACACGCATGCAAAATTGGAAAGAACGCCAACTCATCTACATGGTCGAAATTCCGCTGGCACTGCATTTTCAGCAGAATTGGGGCTATCGCACAGGACTTTACGCCCAAGTGGGTGCTAAATTTGGGCTGCCTGTCTATTCCGACTACAAAGTGCTGGGCGGTTCGATGCGCCATGTGGGCGAATATCCGCAGTACGATTGGAAAATTTTTGGCGAAAACGAAACAGCGCACGGCTTCGGATTCGAGGATAATGCTGGTCAGAATGGCTCGGTAAAAGGCGTGCCAACTAGCAAAAACAACCAGTTCCGCTACAATATCGCTGCATTTTTCGAGATTGGCGCACTGTTTCAAGTGAGCAACCGCGTCGATCTGTTTCTCGGTGTCTATTTCAACTACGGTTTCACCAATATCGACCCATACAGCGGCACTATCAAACCGAACAATCAGCCGAAAAAGGACATCGGATTCAAAAACGCCAACCATCAGTTTATGAACGACTACCAAGGCGTGCTGGCAACCAAACAGGCGCAAGGCAGTGGCATCAATGGCGGCATCAATCCGCTGTCGGCTGGCATTAAATTCGGCGTGAATGTGTTTGCTGGGCGCACCGAACCCAAAGAGAAAAAGGAGCGCGACAAGAAATCGAACAAGAACCAAGAGCCGCAAATCATCTATGTTTACGACACCATACGCATTCAAGATACCATTGTGGTGAACGATACCATTGTGTTGAGCGACACCGTTGTGCTACGCGATACGCGACCGCTGCCAAATGTGGTAAGCACGCCGAAAAAACCTGTAACGCGCCACGACACCATTGCCAAAGCCGTCGCCACGCTCGACGAAGAGTTGCGCAAGTCGGTCATCTTCTTCGATTTCGACAAGTACGACCCCAAACTGCAGCCCGCCGACATTCTCGACAAGGTGGCTGCCGTGCTGGTGCAGCACCGCGACATGGGCATCGAGGTGAACGGACACGCCTGCAAAACGGGCTCCGACGAGTACAATCAGCAACTGTCGATGAAGCGCGCGCGCGCCGTAGCCAATATGTTGCGCCAAAAAGGCGTGTACGATTCGCAGATGAAAGTGCAGTCGTTTGGTGCTACCAAGCCGTTCCGCTACAACGATTTTGCGCACCAAAAGTCGAAAGACCGCCGCGTGGAGATTATTCCTTTGGGCTATGTCGATACGCAGACGCAGCAGAAACACACCGCCGAAGCCAAAGAGGCGAGCAAAACCGACAAAGGCGTAGTGAACAAGACCACGCGCGAAATTCCGCTCGTCGAAATCGATGGCAAAATGGTGCCGATATTCCTGAAATACACCGAATTTATCGGCGAAGTAACGATGAAGCGTGGCATGTATTTGGCGCAACTCTCGCGCCAGTGGTACGGCGGCGAGCAGGCGTTCTGGGTCTATATCTACGAGGCCAATATGTTCCAAATTCAGAACCCGAGCGACATCGAGCCAGGCACCATACTGATGATTCCGAAACTCGACCCATCGGTGGCCAATCCCAAAGACCCCGAGTGCATACGCAAAGCCAACGAACTGAAAGAGAAATACTTGCTGAAATAGTTAGTCGCAAGATGTGAGTAGCAAGAAGCAAGAGAGTATAAAAGTGTGAAAGTATGAAAGTGCAAAAGTAGGGACGCACCGAGTGCGTCCGAGAAAAATGAATAATAATTGCGGCGCTTTTGGGCGCAAAAATTCATAATTCATAATTGATTTGAACCCCTCCCCTGCTTACGCAGGTACTCCCCTTGAAAAGGGGAGAGGGCTAAACCAACTTGGACGCAGACCTGTCCCCTTTGCAAGGGGGCGAGAAAAACGATAGTTTTTCGGAGGGGTTAGAAACCAAATCCACAAATAACCAAATCTGCAAATTAAACTTAGAAACCGCGCGTAGCGACGACCAACTGCAGAAAGTTGTGGCGTGCGAAACTTTATGAACTTTATAAACTTTATAACTTGATAAACTTCTTATCAACTAATCAACTAATCAATCTCAAAATCATGAAGAAAATCAAATTTTTTGCAGCCTTGTGCTGCGCTGCAGTGCTTTTTGCTGCGTGTGAAACGAACGAGCCAAACGCCAACCAAAGCAACAACCACGACCCTAAAAGCGGCGAAAAAAAGGCTGTCGATTTGGGCTTGAGTGTGAATTGGGCAACTTTCAATGTGGGCGCAGCCAAACCCGAAGAGTATGGCAACTACTACGCGTGGGGCGAAACCGACCGCCGCGACAACTACGGCTGGGACTACTACAAATATGGCTTTAGCCGCGAAGGATTGGTCAAGTATTGCGGCATTAGCGATTATGCCCAAAACAAAAAACCCGACACTCTAACCACGCTCCAAGCCATGGACGATGCTGCCACCGCCAACTGGGGTGAGCCGTGGCGCATGCCCACCAAAGACGAATGGCAGGAACTTTTGACCAACTGCACGCGCACTTGGGAGCAGAACGGCGGCATCAAAGGCTACACGCTGAAGAGCAAAATCAACGGTAACACCATTTTTTTCCCAGCGGCGGGCTATCGTAGTGCCGACTCGGGCTACAACTCGGGCTACGGCTACTACTGGTCGAGTTCGCTCTGCGAAGAGACGCCCTACGGTGCCTACTCCGTCTATTTCAATGCTGATTTCATAAATTTCCCCGCCTATTTCCGCGTCTATGGCTACTCCATCAGACCAGTGCAAAATAAGCCCTAAAAAACCATGACATACAATTTTTCGGCCAGCCGCATGACTGGTGGCAATGCAATTTTTCCAGACAAACTGGAAATAGACGACGAAAGAGTAACCTTTTACAAAGCGCGACTCATGGGTTATAGCACCACCGTTATTCAGCGGAGCAGCATAGGAAGTGTATCGCTCAAAGCGGGCTTGCTTTTTGCTGATGTCATCATCGAGACTAACGGCGGACAAATAACCGTAGCCAACGGCTTTTCGCGTTCCGACGCCAAGCAAATACAGCAACTGCTCACAAAATAGGCGAGATTTCTGGTTTTTTGTTTGAAGCGAATAAATCTGTCAATAAGTAGAGCCGTCACAGTGTGGCGGCTCTACTGTTTTAATGAAATTAACAATGAATAATGAACAATAATTTCCAAATCCACAAATAAACAGTTCAACGATTAAACAATTCAACAAAAACACAGAATTTTTTCGATAAGCGAGCGCAGTGCCAAACTCGTTTGAACAATGCCGAGCGGAGAAAAAATCTTTGCGAAGCAAGAAACAGCGCGCAGCGCATTCCTACATTCAACGATTCATTGTTTTGAAGGCGAGGGCGTACATTTTCATCTGTTTTACCATGGCGAGCAGCCCGTTGCTGCGGGTGGGCGACAGGTGCTCTTTCAGCCCGATACGGTCGATAAAATGCAGGTCGGAGTCGAGAATTTCGTCGGGGGTGCAGCCCGACAGCACGCGCACAAGCAGCGCCACAATGCCTTTCACAATTACAGCATCGCTCTCGCCACGAAAGGTGATGCGCCCATCGGCGTAGTCGGCCACGAGCCACACGCGACTTTGGCAGCCGTCAATCAAGTTTTGGTCGGTTTTGTCGGCTTCTGGCAGCGGTGGCAGCGCATTGCCGAGTTCCACCAAGTATTGGTAGCGATCCATCCAATCGTCGAACGCACTAAATTCGTCGATTATCTCGTTCTGTTTTTCTTCGAGTGTCATATTTTTCCGTTTTTTTGATGCACAAAATTACAAAAAAAGTGCGATTTGTTGCGTAACAAATAAATGTTTACCTTTGCAAGAACCAAAAGTGTTTGGTTTTTTACTGAAGCGTTAAGTTTCTCTTAATCCAAAAATCGCCAATTTTTTATCACGAGAGGAACAATCTGTACGCTCACACCATCTGTTGGAATCCATAGATGGTTCGTGAGATGGTTGTTTATTCGTGATAGGGTGTTTGGCGATACCTTGGATTGGTTAGACTTTCAGTTCTCACGCTTTTTTTTATTCCCCAAAAGTTTAACTGCCGAGTTGTGGACTGCTCGACGATAGAAAACATTTTTATCACGATGAAAAAGATGTTCTTTTTTCTCGCCGTGTGTGGCGTGTCGTTGTCGGCTGCTGCCACCGACACCATTTTAACCAAACAGTTGCAGCGCATCGAGGCTTCGGTTCTGAAAGTTACCAACGATTCGGTGGTCTATCGGCTTCCCGACAGCGCAGAGGACGCAATTTTGTCGCTATCGAAAGACGACATTGAATACCTATTGCTCGAAAATGGCGTGGTGTTGCAGTTTGACGATGTAAAACCAAAGAAATCGGAGAAAAATATCGTTTTTGCCGATGGGAATTTTCGCTGGGAGAAAAACAATGCGATCATTGCGCAGGCCGATTATGAGCAACTTTTGCAAAATTCGTGCAGTGTGGCTTGGGAGCAGTATCGCAAAGGCGAAAAGATGAAAAATGTGGGCAAACTTTTGCTCTCGTTTGGCGTTGTTACCACAGTGGGCGGTGTTGTGGCATTTGCTACAAAAGCCCCTATCATAGGCGCAGGAGTGATGGCTGGCGGCCTCTCGCTATTGAGTGCAGGCATTCCTGTTTTTTGCGTGGGCAAAGCACTCTACCGCAATAGTTACGAGCCCTACAACGAACAGTGCGTGAGCCTCAACATCTATCCGAATGGTGTGGGGTTGGCTTGGAGTTTTTGAGCCATTTACCGCCCAATTTTTGCCCATTCGTCCCAAAAGTGTGGGTACGATTTGCCGACGACTTCGGGCTGCGCAATGCGTAGCGGCATTTTTACCGATAGCGGCGCAAACGCCATCGCTATGCGGTGGTCGGCGTAGGTGCTGATGAGCGGCTCGGTGGCGGCCGTGGTACGCATGCCGTCCCACACAAGGTCGCCGTTGACCGATTCCGACAGCACAAAACCGCATTTTTTTAGTTCGCTCGTCAGCGCAACAATGCGGTCAGACTCCTTGATTTTCAGTGTTTTAACGCCAGAAAAACGGAACGGCACACCGCGTGCGCAACAGGCCACGGCAAAAGTCGGCACCATGTCGGGCATGCGCCTAAAATCGTAGTCGAAGCGAGCGAGCGTATCTGTTTTTGTGTACGAAATCAGAGCGTTTTCGCCATCAAATTGGGTTGTTACGCCCAGCAGCGCAAACAGTTCGGCAATTTTGCGGTCGCCTTGCAGCGAATCGGGGCGCAAGCCGTGCAAAACACAGTGCCCTTTTTGCGCCACAGCCAGCAGTTCGTACCAATACGAGGTCGCCGACCAGTCGTTTTCGACGACAAAATGCGTTGGACGGTAACGCCCTTCGGCAATGCGAATTTCGTCGTTGCTAATGCGCACATCGGCACCGCTTTGGCGCATCATGGCGGCGGTCATTTCGATGTATGGCAGCGAAGTAGGCGTGTTGCACAGATGGAGCGTAAGTCCACCATCGATGTATGGTGCAATCATCATCAATGCCGAAAAAAACTGGCTACTCTCGTCGAAGTGGGGCGCGAGTACACCACCGTGCAGTTTTTTGCCTGTGATGATGAGTGGTGGAAATCCGTCGTTTTCGGCATAGAGAATGTCGCCGCCGAGTTGCCGCAGTGCCTCGACCAACGCACCGATGGGGCGGCGTTTCATGCGTTCCGTGCCAGTCAGCGTCCAGCGACCGTGCTGCGTAGCCAGATAGGTCGTGAGAAAGCGCATGGCTGTGCCTGCCGCACCAATGTCGATAGTGCCGCACGGCGTTTGCAGCGCACGGACGAGCGTCTGCGTGTCGTCGCACACCGACAGATTGTCGATAGTACAAACGCCGCCGCTCAACGCATTGATTATCAATGCTCTATTGCTGATGCTTTTCGAGGCTGGCAGCGCAATTTCGACGGAAAAATCGGGAACTTGTAGCAAGGTTTCGTTGATGAGTTGAAAAGTTGATGAGTTGATTAGTTTAACGCGTTGGTGATGGTTTTTGTTGAATCGTTGAGGCGTTTAATCGTTGAACTGTTTATTTGTTGATTTGGTTATTTGGTGAATCGTTCGGACGCACTCGGTGCGTCCCTACTTTCTTACTTTTACACTTTTACACTTTCACACTTTCACACTTTCTTGCTACTTGCTTCTTGCTACTTGCTACTATCAAAATCCTGGCGTTTCGCTGTTTTTGCGGCCGCGCCACACATCGCTCAGCACTTCGTTGTTGGTTTGCCCACCCACGATGTAGAGGTAGCGTTGGTCGTCGATGACCATGGAATGGCCGTAGCGCGCCACCCAAAGGTTGGGCAGAAGTGCCTTGTCGTCGGGTGTTTTCCATGTGAGGCCGTAGTCCGACGAAAACCATTGGCGGTCGCTGCAAGTGCCGTTTTCGTCTGCGCCACCGACAAGCATCAGCCCTTCGGCATATTGCACCACAGCGGCACCGTAGCGTGGGGTGAACCACTCTTTGTTTGCGGCGAGATTTGCCCAATAAGTGCCATTGTCGCTGCTCCAAACAGTGCCGAGAATAGTGCCATCGGCCATTTTTCCACCGATGAGATAGGCGCGCATTTTGCCGCTCGGCTCGGCATCGACACAGACGGCAAAATCGCTTGCGGGGAATTTGTCAGGCAGTGCGCCAAGATTGTGCCAAACGCTGTCGCGTGCAAACATGACGCGCGTGCCATCGGCTTCGCCCAAGGCGTAGAGTTGGTTGTTCATGGCAAAAACGAGGCGCATGATATTGTCGGCCGCAGCGGTTTCGGCCCAAGCACTGGGTGTGGTGGCGATGTAGAGTTTGCCGCCAGCCACGGCATAGAGCGTATCGTTGTTCGCCACAATGCCGTCGATATCGACATCGGTGGGCAGTCCCGACACACTGGAGCGCGTCCAACTGCTGCCATTGCTGCTAGTAAACGCCACAATTTCGCTGGCGGTGGCAACAAACAGATTCAGTTGTCCGTTGCAAAAGAGCGTTTTTTGTGCTGTCGCCGCCAGATCGCTAAAAATTTCCGACTTGATGCCCGCCCAATTATACACATCGGGGTCGATTTGGTGCACATTCACCGTTACAATGTAGGTGCGTGTCGATGTGCCGTCGGTCGCCAAGGTTTTCACCGTAACGGGATTTGTGAAATCGATAGTATCTTTGCCCGAATAGGAGATTGAGTCGTTGATGGTAATCGCCTGCAATGTGCTGCCATACATGGTTGGAATGAGCGAATCGACTTTGCAGAGATAGGGCAGCGAATCGGCGTTGTAGATGGTGTTGTTGTCGTTGTCGATGGTGAAAGTGTATTTGCTCAACCCTTTCAGCACGCTGTCGTTCGACAGGTAGAAGCGTGTGAGCGTTGTAACCGACGATGTCGTGCTACCCGTAGAAGTGGTTTTCTTGCAGGCTGCTAATCCGATGAGAACAAGCGGCAGCAAAGCGATGATGTGGCGTGATTTCATTGTTTGTGTGAAGTTAGTGTTTTTATTCTGTTTTTTCTCCGTGTTGTTCTAGAAAGAAGCGTTTTTGTTGTTCTATTTCATTACGCAACTCTTCCTCGGTGGGCATGTATGTCATATATGCGACCAATTGAGATTGTGAACACGCGTGTTCACAATCTGCACATCAGGGAAAAGCATATAGAAACGCTTGTAATAATCCAAATTTCGTTTGTTGTAACTATTCCCATATCGTGGAACAAGAACCTTCGCTACATTTTTGATGAGTTCAGTTCCGTAAGCGGCTCGTTCTTCTCCGTGCTGCTCCTCTTCTACCAAGCGTCTTCCTATATTCCAATATGTTATTATAGCCGTCTTAGCAACTTCTGCATAGGCTTGTTCTTGACCGCGCTCAATGATGGAGCAAATCTCACCAACTATTGGGATCTGTCTGTCCTTATCTATTTGGCTTATTCCTCCCATATTCAGGCACTATTTTCTCTCAATAACAGGACTTCAAAGTTACGCTTTTTTCTTAAATGTAGCCATTGTTGTGCGCTAAAATTTTGATTTACAGAAAAAAGACTGAATTTCTTTGTGGGAAATCAGCCTTTTTGTCGTACTTTTTTGCCAAGGGATTCTATATCGACAAAATCTGCAACACGCCGATTTTAGATTTGTTTATCGGTTTGTCGTCTTTGATGGCTTTGGTGAATGGCACCAGCACCAGTTCGTCGTTCACTATGCCGACCATCACATTGCGCTGTTCGTCGAGCAAAGCGTCGATGGCAGCCACGCCCATACGGCTGGCGATAATGCGGTCGTAAGCGGTAGGCGAGCCGCCGCGTTGCAGGTGTCCGAGTATGGTTACGCGTGCATCGAACATCGGATAGTCGCGTTTCATGCGCTCGGCCAAGGCTGTAGCACCGCCGCCACCTTCGGCCACAATGACGATACTACTGTTTTTCGACTTGCGGAAGCCGTTGTTTATCAGTTTTTCGAGTTGCTCCTCGTTGGTCTGCTCTTCGGGAATGATGGCGGCCTCTGCACCCGAGGCGATGGCACTGTTGAGCGCAAGAAAACCTGCGTCGCGCCCCATCACTTCGACAAAAAAGAGGCGTTCGTGCGAACTGGCGGTGTCGCGAATTTTGTCCACAGCCTCGACAATGGTGTTCAACGCTGTGTCGTAACCGATGGTGCTATCGGTGCCACAAAGGTCGTTGTCGATGGTGCCGGGCAGACCGACTATCGGCACATTGTACTCTTGTGCAAAGATGCGTGCGCCAGTGAATGTGCCGTCGCCGCCAATGACCACCAGCGCATCAATCTCTTCGCACATCATTGTGTCGTAGGCTATTTTGCGGCCTTCGGGCGTGGTAAATTCGGTGCAGCGAGCCGTTTTGATAATGGTGCCGCCGCGCTGTATGATGTTGCTCACATCTTCGGTGTGGAACTCTTTGATTTCGCCTGTAATCAAGCCACGATAGCCACGATAGATGGCTTTCACGCGAATACCGTTGAATATGGCAGCACGCGTTACCGAACGAATGGCGGCGTTCATTCCTGGCGCATCGCCGCCCGAGGTCAATAGACCAATGCAATTGATTTTATACATGAGTTGATTTTTGGTTGATTAGTTGATAAGTTGATTGGTTGATTAGTCGTTGAAAAGTTGATGAGTTGAAAGTTTCTGTTGAAGCGTTTAATCGTTGAACTGTTTATTTGTTGATTTGCGAATTTGGTTATTTGGTGAATTGTTTCGGACATGGCATGCCGCGTCCCTACTTTCACACTTTTACACTTTCACACTTTCACACTTTCAAACTAATTTCGTCTATGTTCTATCTTCTTAAAATCTATTCTTGCGACTTGCTTCTTGCAACTTGCTACTAATTGTCAATTGTTCCGCGATTTTCTCCATCAGCCATTTTGGAGTGGAGGTGGCGCCACAAATGCCAACAGAGGTTGCGTTGCGCAGCATATCGGGCGTGATGTCGGCAAAGGTCGATATGAAGTAACTGCGCGGATTTACGGCGCGGCACTCGTCGAAAAGCACTTTGCCGTTCGAACTTTTGGCACCACTCACAAACAGCACCACATCGAATTTCGCGGCAAATTTACGAATATTTGGAATACGATTTGCCACTTGCCGACAAATTGTGTCGTGGTATTCGAAGTGCGCGCCGTTGGCCATGCGCTGCTCGATGGTTGCCACCAGTGCGTTGAAGCCATCGACCGACTGCGTGGTTTGCGAAAAAAGTATCACATCGCGCGTAAAATCGAGCGTATTCACTTCGTCGAGGCGCTCTATCACAATGGAGTGGCCATCGGTTTGCCCCACAAGTCCGTTCACTTCGGCGTGCCCTTTTTTGCCGTAAATCGCAATCTGCGCTTTGGGGTGTTCGGTGTAGGCACGGCGTATTTTTTTCTGCAATGCCAACACCACAGGACACGAAGCATCGACAATGCTGATGCCGTTGCGCCGCGCCGTTTCGTAAGTAGCAGGCGGTTCGCCGTGGGCGCGGAACAGCACTTTTTGTCCGTGCAGCCGCTCCAAGTCGCTCCGCTCGATGACCGTGAGTCCCTTTTCGGCCAAACGCTGCATCTCCTGCCCGTTATGCACGATGTCGCCCAAACTGCAAAGTTTCGGCTCGGTTTTCAACTCCTCTTCGGCTTTTTTTATGGCATTCACCACGCCAAAGCAGAAGCCCGATGCACTATCTATCTCAATTAACAATGAATAATTAAAAATTAGGTTGATTAGTTGATAAGTTGAAAAGTTGATAAGTTTAACGCATGACAGGTGGTCTTCGGATTTTAATTTCTGGTTTCTAGTTTCTGGTTTCTCAAAATTGCTATCGCAATTTTTTGTTTCTAAGTTTCTATGTTCCTAATTGTTGAATTTGAAATTCTGAAATTCTGAATTTTTGCGATAAGCGAGCGCAGTGCCAAACTCGTTTGAGCAATGCCGAGCGGAGCAAAAATCAAATAAAATTTGAATTTGCGGCTCTGCCGCGCCACTCCTCATTCCTAACTCCTAATTCAAATTCACTTCTCACTACTCACTACTAACTTCTCACTTTATAAAAATAAAAGCCGCCTAAAAATAACTTGCAAAAGTTATCCTAATTGTTGGCTGCTTTTGTCCTTCGTTCGCTGACGATGAGCAGGGCTTCGTCGCGCAGTTCATCGGGCAGAGCGATGTCGCGCAGTTGCAGCGAGCGCAGCCAGCCAGCCACATCTTGTTCGCGCAGTGTATAGAACACGCTACTTAACATCTGCAAATCTTGTGCCGAAAATTCGTTGGCGGGTTTGTGTGCCAAAATGTCGAGCTCTTCGTCGTCGAAATAGACTATTTGCGTGGTCTTGGTGAGCAGGCTGTCGCGTTCGCACACGGCGTGCGCCCCGCAGCAGTCGGCGGGAATGTCGGCTGGTGCAGGCTCGTCGGTGGGCTTGGTGCGCTTAATAGCCACAATCAGCCACACAATGGCGGCCGCAGCGATAATTCCTATGGCGATGTAGAGGAACAATTTTTCGGGGTTGATTGGTTGTTAAAAAGTTGAAGAGTTGATAAGAAGTTTATCAAGTTTATAAAGTTTCGCACGCCACAACTTTCTGCAGTTGGTTGTCGCTGCGCGCGGTTTCTGTGTTTATTTGTTGAATTGTTGAAGCGTTTAATCGTTGAATCGTTCGGACGCACGCAGTGCGTCCCTACTTTCACACTAATTTCGTCTATGTTCTATGCTCTATGTTCTTAAAATCTATTCTTGCTACTTGCTACTCATATCTTGCTACTAACAGAGAATTTTCAAGCAGCGTTGCAGGTGTTCGACGAATTGGTCGATTTCGTGCGTGGTGTTGTACATCGCCAGCGAGGCGCGCACGGTGCCGGGAATGCCAAGCAGGTCGATGAGTGGCTGGGCGCAGTGATGGCCTGTGCGTACGGCCACGCCCGTCTTGTCGAGCAGCATACCCAAATCGTATGGGTGCACGCGACCAACCAAAAACGAGATGACACCGCTTTTCTGCTCGCTTGTGCCGAAAATGCGCATTTGAGGAATTTCGCGCAGGCGTTGTTCGGCGTAGTGCAGCAGGTTTTCTTCATACTCAAAAATGCGCTCCTTGCCGATGTCGTCGATGTAGTTCAACGCTTCGGCCAACGCCACAGAGCCGACAAAATCGGGCGTGCCAGCCTCGAATTTGTAGGGCAGTGTGTTGTAGGTGGTCTTTTCGAAGGTAACATTTTGTATCATTTCGCCGCCTCCTTGGTAGGGTGGCAGCGCATTGAGCAGGGCGGTTTTGCCATAAAGCACGCCGATGCCCGTTGGCCCGTAGATTTTGTGTCCCGAAAAGGCGTAGAAATCGGCATCCAACGCCGCCACATCGACAGGCAGGTGCGCCACGGCTTGTGCGCCATCGACCAGCACAGGAACACCGTGTGCGTGTGCCATCGCCACAATTTCGGCAATCGGATTGATAGTGCCAAGCACATTCGACACATGCGCCACGGCTAGCAGTTTTGTCTTTTTCGAGAATAGTTTTTCGAGTGCATCGAGGCGCAGTTGGCCACGCTCGTCGATAGGCGCAATGCGCAGTTGCAGTCGGTGGCGCTGGGCGGCCATTTGCCACGGCACAATGTTGGCGTGGTGTTCCATCTGCGTGATGATGATTTCGTCGCCTTGCGTGCAGAACCGCTCGGTGAAAACGGTGGCCAGCAGGTTGATGCTTTCGGTGGTGCCGCGCGTGAAAACGATGTCGTTCGGGTCGGCGGCACCGATGAATCGGGCGATGGTTTTTCGCGCCTCCTCGTGCGCCAGCGTCGCTTTTTGGCTCAAATAATGCACGCCGCGATGAATGTTGGCGTTTTGCGTGGCATAGGTTTCGACAATTTTGTCGAGCACACGCTGCGGTTTCTGCGTGGTGGCGGCATTGTCGAGATAGATGAGCGGTTTGCCGTAGATTTTTTCCGACAAAATGGGAAAATCGGCGCGTATTTTGTCAATATCAATTGTCGCCACAGTTTTTCCTCCCTTGATTTGCAGTGCAATTTTTGCAGGCCGATTCGCTGCCGCGCAGGCGTTGTTCCACCATCATACGCAGGCGGTCGCGCACCGCTTCCACAGCGATGTGGTCGAGAATGTCGCCTGTGAACGCCAGTAGCAGCAACATGCGTGCTTCGGCCAGCCCGATGCCGCGTGTGCGCATGTAGAAAAGCGCGTTTTCGTCCAGTTGGCCAGTGGTTGCGCCGTGTCCGCACTTCACATCGTCGGCGTAGATTTCGAGTTGCGGCTTGGCGTGCATGCGTGCCTCTTTGGTCAGACAGAGGTTGCGATTGGTTTGGTAGGCAGCGGTCTGTTGCGCATCTTTTGCCACCAAAATGCGCCCTGCGAATGCGCCTTCCGAGGCATCGTTGAGAATGTATTTGAACAGTTCGTTGCTGGTGCAGCGCGGCGCAAGATGCCGAATAACCGTAAAGTTGTCGCACTTTTGCTGTTCGCTGGCCGCCACCATGCCGCCGAGCCATGTTTCGGCGTTTTCGGCGGTCAAATCTACTTCGATGTGGTTGCGTGTGTGGCCGTTGTGCAAGCCCACAATATCGATGGTTGTGTGCGAATTAGTTTCCTGATTTACAAATAGTTGCGACAGTTGCGCCGTTGTTTCGTGCGTGCTTTCGAGCGCGTAGTAGTCGAGGTGCGCATTGGCACCGACAAACGCTTCGGTAAGCCGATGGGCAAAGAAATGCACATTGTCGAGGGCGTGGTCGCAGACCAAAATTTTGGCTTCTGCGCCGTCGTCGAGCACTATCAAATTGCGCATGGCGACCATCAAATCGTCGTTGGCGTGCAGCAGATTGACCAACTGCAGCGGCAGATCAATTTTGGCATTTTTCGGCACATAGAGAAAGTAGCCGTTTTGCGCAAACAGTGCGTTGAAAGCGGTGAATCCGTCGTCGGAATCGGCTATTTTTTTGCCAAGATAGCGACCGACAATATCGGCGTGGCGTTGGCAGGCTTCGGCCAGCGAGCAGAATAGCGCACCGTGTGGCAGCGCACCGTCGAAATGCAGTTGGTCGTTGAGCATGAACGCCGTGTACGCTTTTACGCCCGGCACTTTGCATTGGAACAGGCTGTTTTTGTCGATTTCGGTCGGCAACTGATTGATATTCAACCCATAATCGCGGTCTAAATCGGGCAACAGCGGACAGCGCAGGTAGGCTTCGTCTTTTTGCGTGGGAAAACCCACACGCCGAAAGCGGTCGAACGCCGCATCGCGCTGCGCATTGAGTGCGGCTGGTGCGTGGCGTTTTATGGCATCGGCTTGCTGGGCGTAAAGGTCGATATATTGCTGCTCGCGGCTCATTCTCCGAACTCCTTTTTAATCCAGTCGTAGCCTTTTTCTTCCAATTCGAGCGCCAACTCTTTCGGTCCCGTTTTCACTATTCGACCGTTGTATAGCACATGCACAAAATCGGGAACGATATAGTCCAAAAGCCGCTGGTAGTGCGTGATGACGATAGAGGCGTTGTCGTTGTTGCGCAGCGTGTTCACACCGTGCGCCACCACGCGCAGTGCGTCGATGTCGAGTCCAGAGTCGGTTTCGTCGAGTATCGAGAGGCGCGGTTCAAGCATCGCCATCTGAAAAATCTCGTTGCGTTTTTTTTCGCCGCCCGAAAAGCCCTCGTTCACCGAACGGTTGGCCAGCGTGTTGTCGAGTTCGAGCAACTCCTTTTTCGAACGCATCATCTTCAGAAATTCCGATGCCGAAATGGGGGCAAGTCCGCGGTATTTGCGGTGTTCGTTCACGGCGGTGCGCATAAAATTGACCATGCTCACGCCGGGGATTTCGACAGGATATTGAAAACTCATAAAAATGCCTTCGCGCGAGCGGTCTTCGGGCGAAAGTGCAAGCAGATTTTTGCCGTAAAAGGTAACGCTGCCTTCGGTAACGGTGTAGGCGGGATTGCCCGTAAGCACCGACGAGAGCGTCGATTTGCCTGCGCCGTTTGGCCCCATGATGGCGTGCACTTCGCCGGGGCGCACCGTCAAATTCAAACCTTTCAGAATCTCTTTGCCTGCTATCGAAGCGTGCAGATTTTTTATTTCGAGCATAGTTGTTTAGTTTTTCTTTTTCTTGTGTGCAATTTTTTCGGCTTTTTTGTCGTTCTCCATCTCGCAATACCAAAGGCGCAACGCATAGACCGAAATGGCGACATAGCCGACATAGAGCAGCGATGTGAGGTAGATGTGCGACAGTGCGCAAAGCACCACGCTTGCCAAATCGACCAGAATCCAAACCACCCAATTTTCGATTTTTTTGCGAGCGAGCAGCCATTGTCCCACCACATTTGCCACAAAAATGATGGCATCGGTGTAGAGATATTTCGATTGAACAAGGTCGAACCGCTCGGTAACACTCTCGACCAGCCAGCCCCACAGCAGTCCGCCAAAGAGAATGCCGAGCCCCAATCCTACCTGATGTTGCGGCTGCAAAGTGCTGATACGCAGTTGTTTATCGGGCTTATTTTTGCGAGGAATGCCCCATACCACAATGCCGTAGATGTCGATGGCAAAGAAGAAAACTTGCATCAGCATCATCGAATAGAGATGTTGTTGCCAAAACAGCGCAAAAAAGATAGCGCAATTTATCAGCCCGACAAAAAAGGTGGCTACACGGCCGCGCCCGGCCAAGTAAACGGCCAGCAAACCTGTGAGCAGGCCTGCAATTTCGAGCCACGAAAAATCGTAGCCCCAAAGTGTGAATGCGATTAAGTCCATCGGATTTGGTTACGCTTCGTCGAATTTTGGTTCTGGAACTTCGTTGCCACGCACATAGCGAGCGGCTATCTGGCGGTCGTCGCCTGTGTAGATGAACCGCTCAAGCCGTTCGACAAGCGTGTAGTTGTCGAAATTCAGCGCACTGTCGTCTATCACAAGGGCATCGAACTCGTAGCCCGGCTCGAAACTGCCCACGCGGCCAAAGAAACTGCCGCCGCTCTTGGTGGCGAGATAAAACGCTTCGGGCAGCGTGAGAAATGGTGTCTGTTTGTCGCTTTCGGCGTAGTGCAGTTTCGATATTTGAATGGCGTGCACCATCACACGGAACATCGATATGTCGTGGCCGCCGCTGATGTCGGAGCCGAGTGTCACACGAATGCCGTTTTGCAAAAATTTGCGGATTGGTGCTTTGCCGCTGCCCAAGTCGCTGTTCGAGTGCGGGCAGTGCACCACAACAACGCCTTGACGCTTCATCAACGCCAACTCTTCGCCGTCGGTGTAGCAGCAGTGCGCCATCAGCGTGGGCGTTTGGCCAAACAGTCCGTAGCGGTTGTAGGCATCGCCGTAGCAGGTCGATTCGGGTTCAAGTTCTTTTACCCACGCTATCTCGCCCTTGTTTTCCGACAGGTGCGACTGCACAGGTGCGCCGTATTTCGCCGCCAACCGACCGACTGCGGTCAGCATTTCGGGCGTGCAACTTGGCACAAAGCGCGGTGTGAGAATGAATTGCACCAGCCGTTGTTTGTCGCCCCAGCGTTCGATGAGCGCAGTGTCGTCGGCAATGGCTTGCTCCACCGTTTCGGTGAGCGTGTCGGGACTGTTGCGGTTCATATTCACCTTGCCAACCATTGCGCCCATGCCCGATTTGTCGAACATATCGAGCAGCAGTTCGGTGGCAGGCTTGTGTATCGAAGCGAACGCCACCGTGCGCATTGTGCCGACTTTCCAAAGATGTTTCACAAATCGGCTGTACATCTTGCGAGCATAGGCCGTGTCGGCATATTTCGACTCTTCGGGGAAGGTGTATGTGTTGAGCCACGGCAGCAGTTCCATGTCCATCGCCATGCCCATGTTGCGGTATTGCGGTGCATGCACATGCAGGTCGTTCATGGCAGGAATGATGAGTTTGTCGCCAAAATCGACCAGTTCGGCCGCACGCAACTCGTCGGGCAGATGGTCGTAAACAGCAGTTACACAGCCATTTTCCACCGCAATATAGCCATTGGGTATCACCTCAAATCTGTCCGATTGCTTCGTAAACAGAATGTTGCCTTTGTAGAGTTTCATAGTTTTGTGGGGTTACTTATGTTTTTCTATTATTTTCTATCAAAACGGCAAATTGTTGCCATATTCACACTCTGCCTCGCCTACTGCAAGTGCTGGAGTACTCAATTTGTCGATGCCAAGATGTTTTTTGTATGTCCGACAAATTGCATTGTTGTCCAATTCCAATCGGCGTTGCTTGCTGATGTATAAGAACTCCGCCTCTTTTTCGATTCCAAGAAATTTTCTGTCCAGCAAATTAGCAGCGATGCCTGTCGTAGAACTTCCCGAAAATGGATCCAAAATCCACGCATGGGGCTTGGTCGAAGCCAAAATTATGCGTGTAAGCAGTGCGAGCGGCTTTTGTGTCGGGTGTTTGCCACACGATTTTTCCCATTGTGCAATGGCAGGTAAATTCCAAACATCACGCATTTGTGTTCCGCCATTGAGTTGTTTCATCAGTTCGTAATTGTAGTAGTGCGATACCTTTTTCTCTTTCCTTGCCCACAACACAAATTCGGTGGAATGTGTAAAATACTTGCAACTCAAATTTGGCGGTGGGTTTGTCTTTGCCCATGTTACGCAATTCAGAATTTTATAATCCAACTCGTTGAGCATTTGTGCCACCGAAAAGATGTTATGATATGTTCCCGAAATCCAAATTGTGCCGTTTTCTTTCAGTTTTTCGCGGCATACACTCAACCATTTTCTATTAAATTCGTTGTCTTTTTCAAATCCCTGCGATTTGTCCCAATCGCCTTTGTTCACCGAAACTATTCGTCCGCTTTGCACTGAAATGCCGCCATTCGACAAAAAATATGGCGGATCGGCAAAAATCATATCGAACTTAAAATCAAACTGACTCAAAAGTTCGGTACAATCGCCTTGCAAAAGCGCAAAGTCGCGATTCGACGATTTGAAAAATGGCTGTATCATTCTATAATTGAGGAACTGGCAGACCCAACTTTTTTAGCGGAATATATTCGAAATAATACTGACAGCGAACACTATGAATGTAATCTAAAACATCTTTATATTCGGGCTTACGAAACCAATCGCTCAACAGATAAACATACTCAACATCGATATTTGCTTTCGATAAAAGTTTTTGATATTGTTTCTTCTTAAAGTCGCATGTTTGCAGTTTTTCATCTACCGAACCTGCCACTCGTTGAAATTTACACTCAATGATGTACAGCGTATTTTTAATGATTACAAAAATGCAATCGTCGGGCAACAACCGTTTAGAAATTAACTTCTTCCAATCTATTTCGTACTCTTCGAGAAATTTATAAAACGCAAATTTCTTAAAAACGCGCGCCACTAATTTGCCTCGATAATAAACATTTTCATCGACGACGCAATAATTCTTCTGTGCATTCAAAAAGGTTGCCAAATCTGTCTTCCCCTCGAATACTAAACCTGTTTTTGTGTTTGCACCACCTGTTCCGCCCGCTTTCATAGTGTATTGCTCTCAAAATTCTGTATCATCAATTCGGTTAATTTGCCTCGTTTTTCGGCGTTGGCATTTACTATGCGTTTTGCCCAAACTCGCTGAATGATAAATTGCCGATACAAATCGTCGAAAAAATTATCGTTCGGATTCCGTCCTTTTACATCGCTATTACTCAAAATAAATTTTGCGCCTCGCTTTTCAATCTCTTTGCAAAATTCGCTTAAACGAATCTGTTCGCTGTCGTTGAACGCCTCTTTTGCATACGCATTAAAACTCGATGTTTCGCTCAATGGTTTGTAAGGTGGGTCGAAATAGAAAAATGAATTTTTGTCGGCAAAACGGAGCGTTTCCGAAAAATCGCCATTCAAAATCGTTACTTTTTGCAACAGATTGCTATCGACCCAAATGGTTGCTTCGTCGCAAATTTTTGGATTGGCATAGCGGCCAAAAGGCACATTAAATTCGCCCTTTCGGTTCACGCGATACAAACCGTTGAAACAGGTGCGATTCAGAAAAACGAAAATGGCCGAGTTTTCGATTTCGTCGCACTCTTTTTTGTTGAACCAATTTCGCTTTTCTAAATAAAACTCTTTACGCTTTTCGTCGTCGAGCGACAGATAGGAATTTTGGATTTTTTGCAAAAAAGCAATCAATTTTTCTGGCTGATTTTTGATAACCAAATAGGTTGTCATCAAATCTTTGTTAATGTCGCAAATAACCGCATTTTCTATGTTCGGGAATTTTTGGAGAATCCAAAAAAGCGCAGCACCGCCCCCCACGAAAGGTTCGATGTAGGTCAAATTCTTTCGTTCTGCAAAATCGGCTGGCAATTTTCGATCAATTTCGTCAAGCAGTTGCGTTTTGCCTCCGACCCATTTTATGAATGGCTTTGCGTGCATTTAATTAAGAATTTTGTATTATTTGCGTACCAAAACGCCGCTATTATTGTTCATTTTACTCGGACGCACTCGGTGCGTCCCTACTTTCATACTTTTACACTTTCACACTTTCAAACTCTCTTGCGACTTGCTACTTGCTACTTGCTACTTGCTACTATTAAATTATCCAACGCTTCCTTCTAACGAAACTGACAGCAATTTTTGTGCCTCAACGGCAAATTCCATCGGCAATTTGTTCAAAACTTCTTTGGCGTAGCCGTTTACTATCAAGCCGATGGCGTCCTCGGTGCCGATGCCACGCTGGTTGCAGTAAAAAAGTTGGTCTTCGCTTATTTTCGAGGTGGTGGCTTCGTGTTCTACCACCGCGGTGTCGTTTTCGATGTCCATATACGGAAAGGTGTGCGCGCCACAACGGTCGCTCAAAAGCAGGCTGTCGCACTGCGAAAAATTGCGTGCGCCATCGGCATTTTTTGTTACCTTTACCAAGCCGCGGTACGAGTTTTGGCTCTGCCCTGCCGATATGCCTTTCGACACAATGCGGCTGCGGGTGTTGCGCCCGAGATGAATCATTTTTGTGCCTGTGTCGGCCTGCTGGTGGTTGTTGGTTACTGCCACCGAATAGAACTCGCCCACCGAATTGTCGCCTTTCAGTATGCAACTCGGGTATTTCCATGTGATGGCCGAGCCAGTTTCGACCTGCGTCCACGAAATTTTGGCGTTGTCGCCTTTGCAGATGGTGCGTTTGGTTACAAAATTGTAGATGCCGCCACGCCCATTTTTGTCGCCGGGATACCAGTTTTGCACGGTCGAGTATTTCACTTCGGCATTGTTCATCACCACTATCTCCACAATGGCGGCGTGCAGTTGGTTTTCGTCGCGCATGGGAGCGGTGCAGCCTTCGAGATACGACACGAAAGCATCGTCGTCGCACACAATGAGCGTGCGCTCGAACTGACCCGTTTGCGCCGCATTGATGCGAAAATAGGTCGATAGTTCCATCGGGCAGCGCACGCCTTTGGGAATGTAAACGAACGAACCATCGCTGAAAACGGCACTGTTCAACGCTGCAAAAAAGTTGTCGGCGGCTGGCACTACCGACCCTAGATAGCGGCGCACCAAGTCGGGGTGGTCTTTCACCGCCTCGCTGATGGAGCAAAATATGATGCCTTTTTCGGCCAGATTTTCGCGATAGGTGGTCTTCACGCTCACGCTGTCCATCACCGCATCGACGGCCATGCCTGTGAGTGCATCGCGCTCTTCGAGCGGAATGCCGAGTTTGTCGAAGGTTTTGATGAGTTCGGGATCGACTTTTTCGGCGTTGTTGGGCGCATTTTTGCGTGGCGCAGCGTAGTAGGTTATGGCTTGATAGTCGATTTCGGGAATATCGAGATGCGCCCAGTGCGGCATTTGCAGTGTTTGCCAGTGCCGAAACGCTTTCAGGCGAAAATCGAGCAACCAGTCGGGTTCGTGCTTTTTGGCCGAGATAAGTCGCACCACCTCTTCGCTCAACCCGTGCGGAATAGTTTCCGTTTCGATGTCGGTGGTGAAACCGTATTTGTAGTCGGACGAGGTTACTTCGTCGATGATGTTATGTGCTTGCTTTTCGGGCATAAAATTGCAGTGTGTTGTAACCTGCAAAGGTACAAAAAAATCGGAATTTCTCAACCGATTTTGGCGACAACGCGTCCGCCGAGCATTTTTGCCGCTTGATTTTTCTGCGTGTTCAGTTGGTCGATTTTGGCCATGGCCTGCTCTATGGCGGCTGTATCGCCGTTTTGCGAAGCGTTTTTCAGATCGAGCATGGTCTGTTTTATGTTGTTGAGTATGAGCGTGTTTTTGTATTCAACAATCACTTTGCTCAAGTCCTCGCAGATGGCTTGCATCTTCTCCTGATGGCGTTTTTGTCTGTACCTGTCGAGCCGCTCTTGTGCCGAGGCGCGCTCCCGTTCGGTGCGCCCTTCCACTTTTGGGGCATTGCCGTCGTCGTTATACATTTTGCTCAGCGTGTATTTGTCCGACAGCAGTTCGGCGGCCAACTGGCTGATGTTCGGGTCGATGTGCTGCCCGAAAAAGTGTATCGGGTCGAATCCTGCGTCGTGGTGGTGCGCCGCAATTTCGTAGAGAAACGCTTGGTGCAGCGGCCGTTTGAAGGTGATTTGATCCGATTCGAGCAGTTCGTTCACAATAAATTCGTTGGCGGTCCACACGCGCTCTTCGTCGGCAAAAATCGGCTCGTTGCCGTAGAGTAGCGCAAATTTCAGAATGTCCTTTTCCAATTGCAGAAATTTGTCGTCTTCGGCGGCAATATCGACGGCTTGGGCGTATTGTAGCGGCGGCTCTGGCAGCGCATTTTCGGCATTTTCGGCGGCGTTTGCGAGGCGTGCCTGCTCTTTTTCGATCTTCTGTCGGCGCAATTTTCTGATGGCAGAGCGTATCGTGTCTTCGCGCAAATCGAGTTGTGTGGCGCAAATTTTGATATATTCCGCCAAGAGTATCTCGTTGTAAATCAGCGCAAGTGCGGGCAGCAGTTCGTCGTTGATGAGTTGCGCTTTTCGGGTCGGATTTTTTTGCGTCGAAGCGGCTATCTGCAGGCATTTGTAGGTGGCAAAGTCGGTCTTGTTGTGCTCGATGTAATCGACAAAATCGCTGGCGTTGTGGGTGCGAGCGTAACTGTCGGGGTCTTCGCCTTCGGGCAGTCGCACCACGCTCACATTCAGGCCTTCGGCCAACGCCACGCCGATGGCTTGGTTGGTGTCTTTTTCGCCCGCCTCGTCGTTGTCGTACATCAGCACAATGTTGGTCGTGAAGCGGTGCAGTTTGTGCGCTTGTGTTTCGCTCAACCCTTTGCCGCCCGAGCAGGCCACCACATTTTTCACGCCGCACTGGTGCATCGACAGCACATCGGTTTGCCCTTCGACCATATAGACGCAATCGGCTTTGGTGATGGCTTGTTTGGCCTGATAAATGCCAAAAATTTCTTGGTCTTTATGGTAAATGTCCGATTCGGGCGAATTGAGGTATTTTTGGGAAACGCCTTTGGTTTCGCGCGACAGCACGCGCCCTGTGAAAGCCACCACTTGTCCGCCAATCGACAGCCACGGAAAGATGATGCGCTCGCGGAAAAAGTCGTAGAGGCCGCCCTTTTCGCTGCGTTTGCAGAGTCCGATTTTTTCAAAAAAATCGAGGTTGTAGCCTTTGGCTTTGGCGGCGTCGGACAGCGCACTCCATGCGCCAGTGGCGTAGCCGAGGCGAAACTCGCGTATGATTTCGTCGCTGAAGCCGCGCTCGCGCAAGTAGGTTAGCCCGAGTGCCTGCCCATCGGCATGGTTTTTCAGCGTATCTTCGAAGTATTTGGCGGCAAATTCGTTGGCAGCGAGCATACTTTCGCGCTCGTTTTGTGCTTGTTTTTCTTCGTCGGTCTGCTCGCGCTCTTCTATCTCGATGTGATATTTCTTGGCCAAAACACGCAGCGCTTCGGGGTACGATATGTTTTCGTGCTCCATCAGAAAATTCGCTGCATTGCCGCCCTTGCCGCACCCGAAACATTTGAATATGC
Organism: Acutalibacteraceae bacterium; assembly: GCA_963659365.1. Lineage (GTDB taxonomy): Bacteria > Bacteroidota > Bacteroidia > Bacteroidales > Paludibacteraceae > W0P28-013. Next base: position 23,011 of record CAVKTI010000024.1, read on the forward strand.
CTTTCGATGGCGATACGCTGAACGACGGCGTTTTCTCGTTGTGAAACGGACATACGCCCCAGTAGTTCGCACCGCGCTTGCGTAGCGTTACAAACTCGGACACGACATCGTAGATCTGCGCCGCGTCCATAATGCGCCTCACTGTATTCGGGTCAATCATCGGTGTTTATTCAAACATAATTTCGAACGGCATGATGGCTTGCAGACCTTGTCGCGCTTGCGCTTTTTGCAGGGCGCAGAGGTAGTCGTAGCCCACACCGAGCCGTTTTTGTAGCACACTCATCTCCAGTTCGTCCATCAACTGCGCCACCCAATCGCGCTTGGGCGGATAGTTTTTCACATTGTATTCGGCAATGTTGGCTTTGGCGGCCGCTATGCCGATGGCATCGTCGAGGTTGCCCAGCAGATCGACTAAACCGATTTTCTGTGCGTCTGCGCCCGTCCAAACGCGCCCTTCGGCCACCTGTTTTATGGCATCGGGCTTGCGGTGGCGACCGTCGGCACAACGCTGCACAAACAGTTCGTAGCCGCGCTCCACATAGCGTTGAAACAGTTGCCGCTCGCCAGCGGTAACGGGGCGCGACATATTGCCAAAGTCGGCGTATTCGTGCGTTTTCACGCCATCGACAGCCACGCCGATTTTATTGGCCAATTTTTCGACATTGGGCAGCAGCCCGAAAATGCCAATCGAGCCAGTGATGGTGGTGGGCTGCGCCACTATGGTGTCGGCGGCGCACGAAATGTAGTAACCGCCCGAGGCCGCATAGTCGCCCATCGACACGATGAACGGCTTTTGGGCTTTGACCAACTGCGTGGCGTGCCATATCTGCTCCGAACCGAATGCGCTACCGCCCGGCGAATTGACGCGCAAAACCACCGCTTTCACGCTTCCGTCGTCGGCCAAATCGACCAATGTTTCGGCTATTTTTTCTGAATCCATGCTGCTTTCGCCATTGCCGTCAATCTCGCCTGTGGCATAGACCACGGCTATTTTGTTGGCAGAATAGGCGGCGTTGTCGGGCTGATTTTTCATCGTTTTCAAATCGACTGTGGCGTAGTCGCCGTGCATCAACTGTTCGAGAATCTGCTTCATTTCGGTGCGATAGACAAGCGTGTCGATTAGTCCCTGCTCGCAGGCGATGCGCGCCTCGTCGAAAAAGAGTCCTTGGTTGGCAAAATTGTCGAAAATGGCTCTGTCCAACTGCCGCCCGCTGGCCATATCGGCGCACAGCGAGTGCCAAATCGAACTCGATAACTGATTGAGTTGCAAGCGATTAGCATCGCTCATCGTGCGATTGACATAGGGCTCCACCGCCGACTTGAATGTGCCCACTTTGAACACCTGCATTTCGATGCCGAGTTTGTCGAGCGCCTCTTTGTAGAACAGCGTGTTCATCGCAAGACCCGTGAGAATGAGTTGCCCCTGCGGATTCATCGCCACACGGTCGGCCACGGCAGCCAAAGCGTAAGTGCCATTGCTGTAGGTGTCGGCGTAAGCCACCACAAATTTTCCCGATTCCTTGAAAGCGAGTAGCGCATCGTGTATCTCGTCGATAGAGGCTGGCGCGGCACTCAATCCGCTGATATTCAGATAAATTCCTTCGACATTTGCATCGTTTTTGGCGCGGTCGATGGCAGTCAGCACCTCGTCGAGCCCGATGATGCTTTGCGTGCGGCTGTATTTCGATTTCAGAAAGTCGAGGCCGCTCTCCTCGTTGCGCTCCACAAGCGTGCCTTCGAGTTTGAGTTCAAACACCGAGTGCGGCTCAACAATGGCTGGCGCATTGTTCAACAGTGCCAGCGAACCGATAGCCCCAAACAGCAGCAGCGTACATACAACGCCAAACAGCACAAGCCCGAGCAGCGTGGCGAAAGTCATTTTCAGAAAATCTTTCATAGCAAAAACCATTTTTTTTCGTTTGGCAAAAGTAGTGAAAAATTTTCAATAGTAAGCAGTTGGTAGTGGGAAGTTAGAAGTGAAATAGCAAACTGAATCTTCAAATTTTCAAATTTTCAAATTTTCAAATTTTCAAATAAAAAACTAGAAACATAGAAACCTGCGCGAAGTGCAAATTTGAAATTCTGAAATTCTGAAATTCTGAAATCTTAATTTGGCAGGCTATCGGCATGGATGCGGCGAATTTGCTCGTCAGAAATGAGTATCCACGCATTTACAAACTGCTGGTGAAAGAGCGAATTGATGGGAATGGTGGCCGAAATGGAGTCGCGGTCGTGCGCTAAAAGTTGCACAAGGCGCAGTTGGCTCGCATAAGCCTCTTGGCGCGACACAATCTGCCCGCTTTCGATGCTATCGACCACAAGCGACACGGCGCTACTAATGTGCCGTTGGGCAGCATCGATCATCTGTTGTTGAGCGGGCGTGAAGTCGCGCGTGCGCACCACGGTGTCGCGCTGTTGCACCACCAAAGTATCGACCGTATGCGCTATCGGTACAGTTTCGGTCGGCGGACGACGAAATGCCAACACCGCCGCCGCCACAAAAACAACAAAAAGTGCCAATTTCGATACGCCCGAAATGAGCCTCCGCGTGCGGTCGATGGCGCGACGCACCGCACTGCAGTCGGCATAACGCCGCTCGCGATTGTGGCGCATACAACGCCTTGCAACATGCCTAAAACGATGCGGAAAAATGAGCCGCAGCAGTTTGCCGACAGCATAAACATCGGCGCGACAGTCTATCTTGCAATCGCCACGCAACTGTTCGGGAGCGGCATATTCGCGGCTGCCAGCAGGCTGTTTCAGTATGGCGTGGCTATCGCTGTCCGACAGGCCAAAATCGATTATTTTGACATGCGCTCCGTTGCGTGTTACGAGAATGTTCGACGGTTTCAGGTCGCGATGAACGATTTGCTTTGCGTGTACAAATGCCAGCGCATCGAGCAGTTCGTAAACAATGCGCAACCGCACCTTGGCCGATGGTTTTGTGTGCAGAAAATCGCGCAGCGTTGTGCCATCGACATACTCCATCACTATGCAATCGCCCACCACCGAATCGTGCACGCGATCGACCACCGCCACAATGTTCTGATGCTCGAGCGGAATCATCAGGTCGAACTCCTTGTCGAGCAGTTGACGATAGGCCGTTTTGTTGGCGTACTCTGGCTTCAACCCTTTGAGTATAAACCATTTGCCGTGGCGTTTGGCTTTGCACAGCAGACTAAAACCAGCGTTGGGCAGGCACTCGTGCGCCGTAAACTGATTGGTGCAGTTCTCGCCCTCTGGCGTAAGCGTCCCCGACGAAGAAATGGAATCCATTGGTTAGTTAGAAGTTAGAAGTGGTGCGGCAGAGCCGCAATTTCAGATTTCAAATTAAACAATTAGAGACATAGAAACTTAGGAACAGTGCGAAGCACAAGAAACGGACGCACTCAGTGCGTCCCTACTTTTCACTTTATAGACTTTATACACTTCCCTCTCTATAGGCTTTACAAACTTTCACACTCTTTTGCCTAATTTTCCTCCGAAGCAGGAATGTGTTGCAGTTCGATGAGGCCTTGTTTGTTGCCGCAGACAAAGGCTACAGGGGCATGATTTTGTTGCACAAGGTTATCGATGTAGAGCGGTTCGTGGAGCATGAAAAACGAGCATTCGAACCTATCGCCCACTCGCAGTTTTGAGTTTTCGGCTTCGACAACCACAAATTTGCCTGCGGCGATGCAACGAAAGGTACAACAGCGGTTTGGCAGCCAAGAAACACGCACCAAATCGCCCACCGCCACATCGCTACTGCACAGACTTTTGCCGAGCAGAATGTTCGATTCCTCATCGGAAATTTCGGCGGCATGAGCCATAAACGCCTCCCAGTTGTCGAACCCGAGAAAGCGCGACAAAATATCGAGCGTGCAGGCGCGTGTGTTGTCGGCACCATCGATGTAGCCCCAGAGGCGTTTGAGTGTGGTCGGACTGATGTTGGTGTGCGTGCGCTCCCAAATGGCACCCACAAGAAACTCGAAATCGCTTGGCGCACGCATTAGGCGGCTCACCGACTGTTCGAGTGCTTGCCGCAGCAGCACAATTTCAGGCGAAGTCTTTCTCATAGCAGAATGATGATGTGATTTCTCCCGACAAAATTACACCAAATTTTCCAATCGCGCAAAATCCTTATTAGTCCTTGTTTGTTTTTCGGAACTTGAGTCAGGGAAAAATGCTTTTAACGACCAAAGCAAAATACTGTTTATTCCACGCCAAAAATACTCTACCAACTCAATTCGTTATAGAGCCACAAAAATTGACATTCAACTTTTTTTACTACCTTTGCGGTTGGAAAAATGTGATTTTCCATAGGTAAAACAGTAGGAAAAATGTGATTTTCCGTAGGTGAAACAGTAGGAAAAATGTGATTTTGTATGCTTAAACGCAAGATTGACAGCGCATTACACGCATGGAAAGAAAATCCCTCCAAAAAACCGTTGATTGTGAAGGGCGCACGACAAGTGGGCAAGACTGCTTCAATTCGGCAATTTGGCAATGAGCGTTACGCCCATGTGGTGGAAATTAATTTTGTGCTTCAGCCAAAATTCTGCGCTATTTTCGATGATGGCTTCGAGGTAAATGCCATTTTGAAAAACATTTCGCTGCTCGATCCATCGCTAAAAATTGTGCCGCACAAAACGCTGATTTTCTTTGATGAGTTGCAAGCCTGCCCCAACTGCGCAACATCGCTCAAGGCCTTCAAACAGGACGGCCGATACGATGTGATTTGCTCTGGCTCGCTGATGGATGTCTACTATCAGCAAATAGAATCGAACAGCGTGGGTTACAAAGAGGATTACGAAATGACCTCGATGGATTTTGAGGAATTTCTGTGGGCAAATGGTTATGGCGAGGAACATATCGATGATATTTACCAACATTTGGCGCAGCTCAAACCATTTTCAGAACTGGAGATGAATGTGCTAATGCAACTTTTCCATACCTATATGGTGCTTGGCGGTATGCCCGAAGTGGTGCAAAAATATGTTTCACAAAATAATTTTTCTGGCACGCTCGCACTGCAACGGCAACTTCTTTTGGACTACGAAGAGGACATTACAAAATATGCTGCGGGTTTTGATAAAGCCAAAGTGTTGGGCGTTTATCGGCACATCTCTACTTTTTTGGCGCAAGAAAACAAAAAATTTCAGGTTACAAAACTAGCGTCTGGAGCACGCAATCGCGAATATGTTGGTGCTGTAGAGTGGCTCGACAATGCTGGAATTGTGAATGTGTGCTATTGCTTGCAATTGCTCGAACTGCCTTTGCGAGGCAATTACAACCCTAAACTGTATAAACTCTATTTTCGCGACACTGGCATGCTCATTGCTTCGCTCGATGAGGAGGCGCAAGAAGATCTGCGAGCCAACAAAAATTTTGGAACATACAAGGGCGCAATCTACGAAAATATAGTTGGCGATATGCTTGTGAAACAGGGTTACGAACTCTATTTCTACAAAAATGAAAAATCGACGCTTGAAATGGATTTTTTTGTGCGCAATGCCAACTCGTTGATTCCCATTGAAGTGAAAGCAAACGATGCAGCCACAATATCGCTAAATAAACTCACATCGGGCAATTACAGCGACATTCGTTTTGGCATAAAACTGTGCAATAAAAATGTTGGTTTCAATGGTCGGTTCTACACATTCCCATATTTTGCTACTTTTCTATTGCACCGCTTTTTGCACAGCAAAAACCACACTGCCCTCCAACAACGACAGTAGGGACGCGGCATGCCACGTCCCTACAGTTACATTTTCGCTTAACAGAATTAACCTAGCGAGTCTTAAATTAACCGCGACTTTTACGATTGCAGCAGGTGGAAGACCATTGACATGACACTCCCTTGCGCGACTTAGTAACTCCCGAAGCGATTCCCAAATTAATTGTTTTCATAATAAAAAAATTAAAAGTTAAAATTAAGGAGATTTTACTAGGGTACTCCACTACCCTATATTTTTAATATTCCCGATGCATGCGAATAAAATGATAATCTGGAAGTTTACAGATGCAATCTTTTATAGTCCCTCCATTCAATACATCTATTCCCTGTTTTAGTTTCCTAATCAAATCATATTTGCATTTTGCCATATAACAATTATTCTCGTTTGGATTAAATGGATTACCTGTTTTACTATAACTCAATCCATGGCAAATAACACAACATTTGCAATAGTCATGAGTTCCACATTCTACATATTCTGATTCATCTGCGTTTAATATTTTATCCAAAAGAAAATTATTTTCCACAATCGTTTGTAAAGATTGTGTCTTCAAGTCCCCTAATACCATGTGCATTGCTTCGCATGGAATAAGTTTACCATCAGGCATTACACAAAAAGATCCATCCCCAGTTCTACATCGAAGCCCTTTACAAGGAACAAGATTATGAAAGGGGGCCTTTATATTATCCACATCAGGATCCATCATAACAATTTCTAACTCTTCAGGAGTTAATCGCAGGTGATGTGTAGCACAATGATCATTTTCTATTGAATCTGTAACATTCAAATCAAAGAATACACGACACGAGAGACTTTCAGAAAGAGCCTTTAAGTCGATATACGATTTAAGTCCAGGGCGCATTAATACACAACTAATTTCTACACTAATCCCCTTTTTACGCAAAGTAGATATCACATCTATTGTTGTTTGCCAAGATCCCTTTTTTCGTGTAATACTATCGTGAGCAACTGGATCTGCAGCATACACAGACAATTTCACTAATCGTGGATAAAGATTTGCTAAACGATCTACTTGATTAACAAGCTGTTGTCCGTTAGTTTGAATTATTACAGCAATATCCTTTTTATAAAGGTATTCCAATATCTCCCATACATCTTTGTGTGCGAAAGGATCACCTCCTGTTATAAGTGCAGAAACAAGTCCAGCATCACACATTTCGTCAATAATTCGCTTATAATCATTTAAGGACATTTCGTTAAAATTGCCTCTACCACTTTTTTCTGCATCGTTCCGAGTTGCTCCGATATTATAACAGTGTAAACAATTTTCACTGCAGCGATATGTGAGTTCAAATCCAACAGATGTTATATATGTACAATCATCAACGGCGTCTGAATATGCAATTTCAAGGGTATTTACAACATCACAACTCGAGAAATGCTGTTCGGCTTCTTTACCAAAAAAGCTTGTCACATTTGGCAAAGAATTACAATATGTGCGATATTCTTCGATTTTTTCTTCCGTTGGATAAGTGTCAGACAAAAGACCGATCTCCAATAGGGAATTAAAGAATGGAATTATGGATTCAGAAGAGATATTTAGTATTTTTGAGATGCACTGTACAGAAATTTGCCCATTACGCCCTGCTGCTAACACAAGACCAATTACATCGGCAGATTCATTCTTAAAAAAATATTCACTATCCGCCAAAGTATTAAATACGATGGCAACATGTTTAGTTGAGTTGTACCTGCCACAAGTCCATTTAGGACGATAAAAAATATCATTCATATTCATCTAATCAAAATTTTGTATACACATCGCTTATTTTATCGATGTCTATTACTTTTTTTAAAAATTCGCCCTGCAGTCTTTTACTAACTTGATGTTCGGGCGCAATACTAATTTCTATAATTCTTGCATTAGCATGTTTCCCATTTCCCTCTAATGAAATTTTCTCGCTACCTTGCATTACTGCATCCCATTTTTTGTCGTTTATTGCTATTGCTAATAATCCCACATTAAAGTTATGGGCATAAATTTTCAAATCTCCATCTATTTTATCAACATCTGAAGACTTTACCGTAAAAGCAAAATAGGAATAATTGGCAAACATAGAATGAGAAACCGCTTCAAATAGATCTTTCCGCCAATTACCCGTATTCAATTTTACCTCTACAGAGTAGACATCTAAATAATCCACACCTAAATAGCTATACGGTGCTAGTCCCAAGACATCTACATTCTGCCATTTTTCTCCTTTTCTACCTGTGGCGATATTTTTTGAAATCTTACATTTTGTACCTAACCACAATTCAACAGAAGCATACAAATCAGATTCTTTAATTTTTATATCAATCTTCTTTGAATTGTTTTTAACATCTATATCATCTGCATTTAGGTTCAAATCGATGTAATAACCATTCTTACCCTCGACAGATTTGATACACGATTCCGAAGAAGGTCGTTGGCTTAACAAACTCAACATTTGACAAAATGTGGTTTGTGGTATATTTACCAAATCTCCACCCTCACTTTTCTGCAATGTTTTGTAATTTGTATACAAATTCTTTCCTGTCATTGCTTGGTTTTCGCTTATGCAGCCGTTTTCTTGCAGAACATGTGATGCAACAATGTTCACCTGCTCTGACCGATTTTTCTCTCTTAAGTTTTCAAAGTTTGCCATATAAAATTGTTTTGGGATAGATTTCTATGCCATTGACTCAACACGAAACAGTTACAAAGTCAATGTCTTGGTATGAATTTAGCGCGCATTTAATTTTGTCAATGGTAATTCTAAAAATGGTTATTATTCCTTTCGATTGTGGTTCAAAAAAACAACAGCAAAGTAAATATAAAAATTTCTGATTATTATTATAAAAATTA
>CAVKTI010000025.1:0-30267 GCA_963659365.1 Acutalibacteraceae bacterium
GTCCTTGATTATTCATGCAACAAAGGTAGGACTTTTATCTCAAAAACAAAAACTCTCCCCTAGATTTATCGGGTGAGCCGATAAACTTTCGGACGCACGCAACGCGTCCCTACTTTCACACTAATTTCGTATCTTTGCACAAACAAAAGTGTGTGGAATTGTATGAATATCGTTTCGGCTGAATTTGTTGTGTCGAACAGCGATTGGCGCAAATGTCCTGCCTCGTCGCTGCCCGAATATGCCTTTATCGGGCGTTCGAATGTGGGAAAATCGAGCCTTATCAACTGCCTGACGCAACGCAGCGGTCTTGCCAAAACATCATCGAAGCCAGGCAAAACGCTGTTAATCAACCATTTTTTGATAAACAATGCGTGGCATTTAGTCGATTTGCCAGGCTACGGTTATGCGCGTGCCAGCCGCGACCAGCGTGCCGCGCTGCGTGCCATGATCGAGGGTTACGCGCTGCATCGTGCCGAACTAACTTCGCTTTTTGTGCTGATAGACAGCCGTTTAGAACCGCAGCGCATCGACCTCGAATTTATGCAATGGCTGGGCGAAAATGGCGTGCCGTTTGCCATCGTCTTTACCAAAGCCGACAAGCAGTCGCCCACACGCACGGCGGCCAATGTGGCGGCCTACAAAGCAAAATTGTTGGGAACTTGGGAAGAGTTGCCGCCCATTTTCGTAACCTCGTCGGAGCGAGGCGACGGTCGCGACACCCTATTGAATTATATCGACAGCATTAACGAAGCGGAACAGAAAGGTTTCGTGTAGTTTCTAAGTTATTTGTTGAAGTGTTGAATTGTTTATTTGTGGATTTGGTTATTCCAACCCCTCCGCTTCGCTCGTCCCCTTGCAAAGGGGACAGGTTTTGTTTCAATTATGAATTATGAATTTAGAATTATGAATTTTTGCATTCCAAAGTGCCACAATCTTCAAATTTTCAAATAAAAAAGTCTTTTGTTTTTACTCCTTATTCTTTATTCGTTGGACGTGGCATGCCGCATCCCTACTTTTGCACTTTCATACTTTTACACTTTCACACTCTCTTGCTTCTTGCTACTTGCTACTATCAAAAGTACTTGTGGGTGAGGATTTCGTGGGCGATGACGGCGCGTTTCACTTCGTCCATGTCGGTGAAGTCGATGGTGAGCGTGGTGGGTTCGTCGGGCTGAGGAGCGGTGGCGGCGGCGTGCTTGTGTATGGCGCGTTCGCCTTCGGTGGCGGGCTGCGGCGCAATCGGTGTTATCGTTTCGGGTTCGGGCTGTGCCTCAAAATCGTCGGAAAAGATGGGCGTTCCGTCGCTATAAGTGGTCCAGTCGTGCGCATTTTCGTCGGATTGTGCGGCCGATTCGCTGCGCTTTTCGCTCTTTTTGCGAAACGATTTGACCACGCTGCTCAACACCGCCACCACAATCACCACCACATAAAATATGTCGCCAAAACTGTCCATCGTCGTCGTTCTTGATGCGCAAAGATAGTCAAAAATTTTTGAATTGGCGCATTTCGTCGGAAAAATAGCAATAAATTTGCAGCCGCTCCGTTTTGTATGTGTGCAAGTGTGCGTTTGCGTTTCAGAAAAAATCGCTACCTTTGCACACTCCGAAAACTATCTGTTTTGGCAGAAAATGAGGCGTTTTCTAGGCATACAACTGGCGATTTTGTGCTGCATTCTCGGCGCAACGGCTAAAAATGTGCGGCTGCAATGGCAACCGATTTCCACGCTCACGGCCGACAGCGTCGCCATCAAAGCGTTGGTGCTCGACGGCGGTTGCTACGCGCGTTGCAGCCAGTTGCCGTCGTTTACGACCGATTTGCCGCATGGCGGTGAAGCGAACATCGAAAATGTGGTCTATGCCAACCTTTCGGCCGACGAACGCGCGATAGCGCAAGCCAATGCCGATGTGATTCCAGCGCAACCGCTTGTAAATCAGTACGCCCAGACAGTGCGCCGTGCCACAACGCACAAGTTGGAAGTGTTCCCATTTGTGCAGCACGACGGCGTTTTCAAAAAAATCGTGGCGTTCGACATTGTGCAGACTGCCTCGGCCAAAGCGCCAGCCGCTCCGAAAGCCGAAAGCAAGGCGCGTTATGCCGCCAATTCGGTGCTGAAAAGCGGCAAATTCGTCAAAATTGCGGTGGCGCAAAATGGTCTGTACAAACTCACCTACGAAGAGTTGCAAAATATGGGCATCGATCCGAAGCGTGCGCGCATTTTTGGCTACGGCGGCGCAATGTTGAACGAAGATTTCTCGAAACCCTATCTCGATGACCTGCCCGAAGCGGCTATTTATGAGTACAAAGGCAGCGACGGCGTTTTCGGGGCGGGCGACTACATCATTTTCTACGGACAGGGGCCAACGGCGTGGCAGTACAACAGCGACGGCTATTTTCGCCACACGCAAAATGTCTATTCGAACTACGGCTACTACTTTGTGTCGTCCGACGCTGGGCAAGGCAAACGCATCGAATTGGCGGCGGCTGTCGAAGCCGATCCAGCGGGCGAAATCACCACATTTACCGACTATTTCGTACACGAGAGAGATTTGGTGAATTTCATTCAGTCGGGGCGCGAATTTTACGGCGAAGAGTTTGGCGCAGGCAAAACGCAGTCGTTCAACACATCGCTGCAAAACATTATGGCAGAGCCAGCGTCGCTTGTGCTCGATGTGGCGGCCAAATCGCAATCGACAGGCAAATTCGAAGTCAGTATAAACGGCGAAAAAGCGGGCAGTCTGGCCACGCCATCGATGAAAGACGCTCCCACCTACGAATATGCGCGGACGGCCATCACCGCATCGCCCATCGCCTTTACGCCCAAAGCGGGCAGCGCCTGCAATGTGTCGCTCACATTCAACTGCGGCGACGGCAGTGCGTGGCTCAACTATTTCGAAGTGAATCTGAAACGACAGTTGAAACTGACGGGTAACACGCCGCTCTTTTTCAGCAATATCGACTCGATAGACTACGACTTGGCCATGCGTTATGTGGTGGCGGGCGCAACCGCTTCGACGCAGATTTGGGACATCACCGACAAGCAAAACATTGTCCGTGTGCCAGCCACATACGCCAGCGGTCGGCTCACCTTTGTCGATAGTGTGCGCACATTCAGAGCCTATGTGGCGGTCGATCCTGCGCAAAGCACTTTTCTGTCGCCCACGGTCGTTGGCACAGTGGCAAACCAAAATCTGCACGGATTGCAGCAGATGGAGATGGTGATTTTGGCACCCGAAGAGTATCTCACCGAGGCCGAACGCTTGGCTGCTGCACACCGCAGCGCACAAGGGATGCGCGTCGAGGTGGTCGATGTGGAGAAAGTTTACAACGAATTTTCATCGGGAATGCGCGATGCTACCGCCTATCGCCGCTTGATGAAACTCTTTTACGACCGCGCCACTGGCGACAGTGATATGCCGCGTTACCTGCTGCTGTTTGGCGGCGGCGTGTACGACAACCGCAAAATTGTGGTCAAAGAGGATTACGACAAACTGCTCACTTTCCAGTCGTATAACTCGGTGCACGGCACTTCATCGTATGTGTGCGACGACTATTTTGCGCTGCTCGACGACACCGAAGGAAGCACCATCACCAGCGATGGCATGGACATCGGCGTGGGGCGTTTTCCAGTGCATACGCTCGACGATGCGCGTACTGTGGTGGACAAGACTATCGGCTATCTCGAAAACAGAAATGTGGGCAGTTGGAAAAATCAACTCCTATTTATTGCCGACGATGGCGACGGCAATCGGCATGTGCGCGACTGCGACAGCGTGGCCGATATGACGCTGCACAACTATCCCGATATGCTGGTGCGCAAACTCTTTTTGGACGCTTACAAACAGGAGGTGTCGGCTTCGGGCGAAACCTATCCGCTGGTTATCGAACTGTTCGACAGTTACATAAAAAATGGTGTGCTGATGGTGAACTACATGGGGCACGGCGGTCACACGGCGTGGACCAACGAAGGACTGCTCACACACGACCGCATTGTGAATATGTACAACGACCGCCTGCCGCTATTTGTTACCGCCACTTGCGATTTCAGCCGATTCGACGACAACGGCACGCCCAGCGGCGGCGAACTGATGCTGCTCAACACGCACGGCGGCGCTATTGCGCTTTTCACTACCACGCGCACCGTTTATGCCGAACCAAATTTCCTGCTCAATCTGCAATTTTCGCGGCACATTTTCATGCGCGACAGCGATGGAAGCCCCATTCGCTTTGGCGATGTGATGCGTGGCGCAAAAAACAGAGTCGGTGCCGACTCGAACAAGATGAATTTCACGCTGTTGGGCGATCCCGCCTTGGAATTGGCCTACCCAGCCACGCACCAAGTAGTTACCGACAGCATCACGCTGGTCGATGCCGATAATGCGCAGAGCGACACCATCAGAGCACTCAGCAAAGTGCGCCTCTATGCACATGTGGAACACGAAAAGAGTGCTGGCACTATCGCCGAAGATTTCGACGGAATTGCCGCTGTGAATGTGTTCGACAAACTCGAAAATCTGACCACGCTCAGCAACGATGACCCCAAAGTGGCGCGCTACGCCTTCACCGACCGTACCAACGCACTCTTTGTCGGGCAGTCGAAAGTTGAAAAAGGCCGCTTCACCACCGAATTTATTGTGCCGAAAGATATTCGCTACAACTACGGCTCTGGGCGCATTGTCTATTACGCCGCCGACACGGTGCACAACTACGAAGCCAACGGCTATCACGAGCAGTTTACCATCGGTGGCGAAGACCCCAACGCACCCGACGACGACAATGGACCGACCATCGAAATCTACTTGAATACGCCCTCTTTCCGCTCGGGCGATGCCACCAACGAATCGCCGCTGTTTGTTGCTAATGTGTCGGACGAAAGCGGCATCAACGCCATCGGCAGCGGCATTGGGCACGACATCATGCTCAAACTCGACAACAGCCCGCTGATGGAAACCACGCTCAACAACTACTACGCCACCAATCTGGGCGACTACCGCAGCGGCACGATCAAATATCAGTTCAGCGACTTGAACGAAGGCGAACACCATCTCTTTTTCCGCGTGTGGGATTTGCAAAACAACTCTTCTACCGCCGAACTCAATTTTGTGGTGAAAAAAGGGCTGAAACCGCTCCTTGCCGATATGTTTGTCTATCCCAATCCAGCGACCACCTCCACCACATTTGTATATCGGCACGACCGCCCCGAACAGCCGCTGAAATTCACCGCCACCGTGGCCGACCTCGCTGGGCGCATCGTCTATACCGATAGCAAAACACAGTATGTTTCCGACAACGAAACCGAAATTGCGTGGGACTTTGCCAACCGTGTCAGCCCTGGCATCTACATTGTGCGTATGCAAGTGCAAGTCGAAGGCGGCGACAGCACCGCAAAAACCTTGAAACTAATGGTTAAAAAATAGTGAGAAGTGATGCGGCGAAGCCGCAATTTCAGATTTCAAATTGTTAGTCGCAAGATATGAGTAGCAAGTCGCAAGAAAGATTTTAAGAGCATAGAAGATAGAACATAGACAAAAATTATTTGAAAATTGCGGCTTTTTTGAATGCGAATAATTCATAATTCTTAATTCTAAATTGATTAAAACCCTACCCCTGCTTCCGCAGGTACTCCCCTTGAAAAGGGGAGAGGACTGTACCAACTTGGGCGCGAACCTGTCCCCTTTGCAAGGGGACGAGAAAAACGGCAGTTTTTCGGAGGGGTTGGATAACCAAATAACCAAATAAACAGTTCAACAGTTCAACAAATAAACCAAGAAACAGCGCGCAGCGCGAAAAACATAGAAACCAGAAACCCAAAAACTGCGCGCAGCGCAATCTACAATAATTTCCGCCGCCGAGCGTTATAAAAAAGAGTAACTTTGCACGCCAAAAGGGTGCAAAAACAACAACAGAATATGAAAAAAACGATGATTTTAACGGCCGCCACGCTGCTTTCGTTGGCGGCGTATGCCGAAGATGCTACCGTATCCGATGTGCTGAACCCATTGATTACGGGCGTTCCGTCGCTCTCTATCGGCCCCGATGCCGTGGCTGGCGGCTTGGGCGACATCGGTGCAGCCACTGTGCCCGACAACAGTTCGCAACACTGGAACTCGTCGAAATATGCCCAAATGCCGAGCAGCGCAGGCTTCACCATCAACTATGTGCCGTGGCTGCGCAGCCTTGGCGTGAGCGACCTCGACCTTGCCTACCTTTCGGGCTACTACCAGATAAGCCGCATAGCGGGTACCGTGTCGTCGTCGTTGCGTTTCTTCTCGCTGGGCGAGGTGCAACTGCGCGAAAGTAAGGACGCTACGCCTATCTCCGTCAAGCCCTACGAATTGGCGTTCGATGTGGGCTACGAGCGTATGCTTAGCGAGCATTTCTCGATGGGCGTGGTGTTCCGCTACATCTGCTCCGACTTGAGTGCCAAAACCGACGACAACTATCACACGGGACACGCCTTTGGTGCCGACATCAACGGCTACTACGAACTGCCTATCGACATCAAAACAGGCACATCGAAGTTTGCTTTTGGTTTCAATATCAGCAATCTCGGCACAAAAATTTCGTACGACAAAGGCAACACCAACAACTTTTTGCCGACCGACCTGCGCATAGGTTTCTCCTATTTAGTGCCGTTCAATCGCTACAATCGCTTGAGTTTCAGCGTCGATTTCGACAAACTGTTGGTGCCAACCCGCAAAGTGAACGAACGCATTGCCAAAAAAGTGGGCATCGATACCAGCGATGAATCTACCAAAAACTCCGATGGCAGTTGGACTATGGACGACAAGCAGTACACCGACATTTCGCCAATGAAAGGCGTGTTTTGGTCGTTTGCCGATGCGCCGGGCGGTGCCAAAGAGGAGTTTAAGGAGATAAACTTCGGTATCGGCTTGGAGTACGCCTACAACGAGCAGTTTTTTGGCCGTGTGGGCTACCACAACGAAGCCAAAAACAAAGGCAACCGCAAATACTTCACCTTCGGTGCGGGCTTCCGCCTGTCGGCTTTCCGCCTCGATGTGGGCTATGTACTCGGCCTGAAAAACACCCCGCTCGACCAAACCCTGCGCTTCTCCCTCGCCTTCGATGTCGATGGCATCAAAGCCTTGGCAGACAAGAACAAGTAAATTCTTGAGTGAAGAATTTTTTAGTTAGAAGTGAGAAGTTAGCAGTGAGCAGTGATTATAGTGTGAAAGTATAAAAGTGCGAAAGTAGGGACGCACCGAGTGCGTCCGATGAATAAAGAGTAAGGAATAAAGACGAAAGACGAAAGACTTTTTATTACCCAATTATTTTTCGATTACTTAATTGAAAATTGGCAGTGTTTCGGAATGCAATAATTCATAATTCAAAATTCTTAATTGCCATTTAACCCTACCCCTGCTACGCAGGTACTCCCCTTGAAAAGGGGAGAGGGCAGAACCAACTTGGGCGCGAACTTGTCCCCTTTGCAAGGGGACGAGCGAAGCGGAGGGGTTGAATAACCAAATCAACAAATCTCCAAAAAGGATGCCGCGTCCCTACTTTACAAACTTTCAAACTAAAAAATGAGAGTCGGTTTCGGATATGATGTGCACAAAATCGTGGAGGGGCGCGATTTGTGGCTGGGGGGCATTAAAATTGATGCGCCGTTTGGGTTGCTGGGCCACAGCGATGCCGATGTGCTGATACACGCCATTTGCGATGCGCTGCTCGGGGCCGCCAATCTGCGCGACATCGGCTACCACTTTCCCGATACCGCGGCGGAATACAAAGGCATTGACAGTAAAATTCTGCTGCGCCGCACCATGCAACTGCTGCGCGACCGCGGCTACGAACTCGGCAATGTCGATTGCACCATTTGCGCCGAAGCCCCCAAACTGAATCCGCACATCGAAGCGATGCAAGCCTGCCTTGCACAAACCATGGGCGTCGCAGCCGATGCCATCTCCATCAAAGCAACCACCACCGAACAACTCGGCTTCACAGGCCGCCGCGAAGGCATTTCGGCCTACGCCGTCGCACTCATCAACAATTAGCCGAAACGACACAAAAAAAAATTCCGCCCTGCCAATCGGTGGGGCGGAAATTGTGTTTTCTGCCGAAAAAGTTGCGCTATTTGTCGGCAGTAGCCAGTGGCGAAGCCTGCGTGTAGGTGCGCGCTGCCAACTCTTTGTCGATCATGTAGAGCGCGTAGCCATTGTCCTTTATCAAGCGGAAAGTGTCGATAAGTTTACGCGCGCTCTCCTCCTCCTCCACCTGCTCGTCGATGAACCACTGCATGCGGTTTTGCGTGGCGTAGTCGTTTTCGTCGAGTGCGATGGCGTAGATGTTGTTAATCATGGCCGTAACCTTTTTTTCGTGTTCCAGCGTGTCCTCGAACGCTTCGAGTGGCGTTGCCCAGTCGGCCTTCACCGCATCGATGGGTTTGAGAATCACACGGCCATCGCGCGACAGCATGTAGTTGTAGAGAATGGCGGCGTGGTCCTGCTCCTCTTTGAACTGCACATCGAACCAGTTGGCGATGCCGTCGAGTCCTGCCGCGTGAAAATTGGCGGCCATCGACAGATAGAGGTACGCCGACCACAGTTCGGCATTGATTTGGGCATTGAGTGCCTCTTCCATTTTTTTTGTCATGATAGTGTCTCCCTGTTTTTCGTGGCAGACTGCCTTGTTTTTGGTTCGTTTTCGCTGCCGGCAGTCTGATGTTGCAACAAAAGAACCCCTCCAATTAGGTTTGACAAATATATGCCAAACTTTCCGAAAATGCAACCGCTCGCACCAATTTTATATTTTTTTAAGATTTGCGGCAAAAAATTGCCCAAACCGCCGATTTTAATAAAATTTGGCGGTTGTATCCGCCGAATTTCATAAGATTTGGCGATTTTAACCGCCGATTTTGCATATTTTCAAAAAAAATGCCTATCCTATCAATTAGAAAATGGTTACATTCAGCGCAAGCGGTTGCGCACAAAGTGTTGGCGTGCGAAGGCAAAGAAAAAGGCGATGCCAGCCGCATTCACGGCTACGGCCAGCCAAAATGCCAAGTGGTAGCCAGCCCATTCCGCCGCCATGCCACCCAAAAGAATGCCTGCGCCCACGCCCAAATCCCACGAGGTGAACATGGTGCTGTTGGCGGTGCCACGCTGGCAGTTTTCGGCCAAATTGATGAACATCGTTTGAAAAGCGGGAAACATCAGTCCGTTGCCAATGCCGATGATGAACGCCGCACTGTAGTAGGCCACAGGCAGATGCACGGCGGCAAACAGCACATAGCCACACAGCGACACCAGCACGCCAGCCGACACATTTTGTGTGATGCGACCACTACGAAGCGTGCGGCTGCCAAAAATGCGCGAAAGCATCAGACCGACGGCAAACAGCGCGAAAAAAGTGCCTGTGCCGCTCGTAATGCCGAGTTCCTCTTTGCCGTAGATGGCCAAATAGGTCGAAATCACGCCATACGAAAACGCCAGACAGATGACCGAAATGCTTTCGCTCCAGCCTTTCAGCAAGAAAAAGCGGTCGAGCGATACGGGCTGATTTTTGCACGGCACGGCGCGTTTGTCGGTCGTTTTTATGGTGGTGTCGATGATGAACCCGATGCACGAGGTAACGAGCGACAGCAGAAAAATCGTGTCGAAATTGTGGTAAGCGTTGTAGATGTAGATGGCCACCGAAGGACCAATGGCAGTGGCAATGTTGTTGCTCAAACCGTAGTAACCAATGCCTTCGGCGCGCCGCGAAGAGGGTAATACATCAATGGCGACAGTGCTATTCGCAACTGTAGTTGCCCCGAATGGCGCACCGTGCAGCGTGCGTACCACAGCAAAAAGCAGCAGCGAGCCAGCCACAAAATAGCCTGCAAACAGCGCAAAAAAGAAAAAATAGCAGATGAGCAACACCCGTTTGCGCGGAAAAGTATCGACCACAAAACCGCTGAACGGCCGCACCAACAGTGCCGTGAGCGTGTAACCCGACAGCACAAGACCAATCATCTGCTTGTCGGCAGCAAAAGTTTCGTTCAGGTAGATGGGCAGCAGCGGCATCAGCAGCATAAACGAAAAATAGAGCATGAAATTCGATGTCCATGCCTTGATGTAGTTGCTGTTCCACAATATCTCCCGCTGCTCGGTCATTTTTTTTTAGTGTGAAAGTCTATAAAGTGTGAAAGTTTGAAAGTAGGGACGCACCGAGTGCGTCCGTTTGGTTTATTTGTTTATTTGTTTATTTGTTGAATTGTTGATTTGCAGATTTGGTTAGCGAACCCCTCCGAAAAACTGCCGTTTTTCTCGTCCCCTTGCAAAGGGGACAGGTTCGCTCCCAATTATGAATTTTGAATTTAGAATTATGATTTCTTTTGCGCCTAACACCACCCAATTTGATTAGATAATTGGAAATTAAGAAATTGGGTAATTAAAAAGTCTATGTTCTATGTTTTACCTTCTCGGACGCACGCAGTGCGTCCCTACAATTTGAAATTCTGAATTTTTGCGACAAGCGAGCGCAGAGTCAAACTCAAACTCGTTTGAACTATGCCGAGCGGAGCAAAAATCAAATAAAATTTGAAATTGCGGCTTTGCCGCATCACTCCTCACTCCTAATTCCTCATTCCTAATTCCTAATTTGTCTTGCTACTTGCTACTCACATCTTGCTACTCCATTGTCAATTATCAATTATCAATTATCAATTATCAATTGTCAATTGTTTTCCAATAAGCGTTGCGGCGGAGGCGTCGGTGATGGTTACCTGCACGAGGTCGCCGATTTTGCTTTCGCCTTTGGGGAAGACGACGGTTTTGTTTTGCGATGTGCGGCCGCACATATCGGCTGCCGACCGCTTGGAGCGCCCTTCGACCAGCACTTCGACTGTTTTGCCGATGTCGCGGCGGTTCGATGCGAGGCTCAACTCCTGTTGCAGCGCAATAATCTCGTTCAAACGGCGCACTTTTTCCTCTTCGGCAATGTTGTCGGGCAGGTGTTTGGCAGCAAAAGTACCTGGGCGTTCCGAATACTTGAACATAAACGCACTGTCGAAGCCCACTTCGCGCATAAGACTGAGCGTTTGTGCGTGGTCGTCGAGCGTTTCGTCGTGAAATCCGCAGAAAATATCGGTACTGATGGCCGCCTCTGGCACGATGCGTCGAATGGCGGCAATGCGGTCGAGATACCACTCGCGCGTGTATTTGCGGTTCATGGCTTTCAGCACGGCGTTGCTACCGCTCTGCACAGGCAGATGAATGAATTTGCACACATTTGGATAGCGCGCCACCACTTCGAGCGTGGCATCGCTCATGTCCTTCGGGTGCGATGTGGTGAAACGAATGCGCATATCGGGAGCGGCCTGCGCCACCGTTTCGAGCAGTTGCGGAAAATCGACCGTTGCGCCGTCCGCCTTTTCGTAGCGATACGAATTGACATTTTGCCCGAGCAGCGTAACCTCCTTGTAGCCGCGTTTTTGCAGGTCGGCCACTTCGGCGAGAATGCTCTCCACATCGCGGCTGCGCTCACGACCGCGCGTGTACGGCACAATGCAGTACGAACAGAAATTGTTGCATCCGCGCATGATGCTTACAAAGCCCGAAATGCCGCCGCCGATGCGCATTGGCAGCACATTGCGGTAGGTTTCGGTGGTCGATAGGGCGATGTTGATGGCTTTTTCGCCACGCAGAGCCGCGCCCACAAGGTTTGGCAGGTCGAGATAGGCATCGGGACCCGCCACAAAATCGACACCGTGGTTGGCCAGCAGCGATTCTTTCACGCGTTCGGCCATGCAGCCAATCACACCGATAACCACACGGCGTTTTTTGCGCAACATTTGCAGATTTTGCAGTCGTCCAAGCACGCGTTGTTCGGCGTTGTCGCGTATCGAGCAGGTGTTCACAATGATGCAATCGGCCTTGTCGGGCGAGTCGGTCTGCTCGAATCCGCACGAAAACATGATGGCAGCCACCACCTCGCTGTCGGCCACATTCATTTGGCAGCCGTAAGTTTCTATAAAGAGTTTTTTCATCGTCTATTTTTGGTGTGAAAATCAGTGCAAAAGTACATTTTTTTGTCGAGAAACGCCCCATTGCGACGCTTGTCTACAATTTTTTCTGCAAAAATAGGGCAGAAATGGTTGTTGTTTGAAAAAAAATAACTACCTTTGCAACCCGAAAATTCGGAAAAAGTGCAACAATAAAAATCGTATAGAGATGAAAAGAACATTTCAACCTTCGAACAGAAAGCGCAAAAACAAGCACGGTTTTCGCGAGAGAATGTCAACGGCAAACGGTCGCCGCGTGTTGGCGTCGCGTCGTGCGCACGGCCGCAAAAAACTGACCGTTTCGGACGAATACTGCAAGAAAGCCTGATTTTTTCGTCTTTTGGCGAGAATTTTCGACAACAAGAGAAGCGGAGGCACGCAAGTCTTTGCTTTTTTTGCGTGTGTGTATTGCTGCTTTGAACAAAAATAACTATTTTTGTAGATTGAAAACTACCATTAGTTAGTTAGAAGTGAGCAGTTAGCAGTGAGAAGTGATGCGGCGGAGCCGCAATTTCAAAAATTCAAAAGTAACCATTGAACAATAGGGACTTAGAAACATAGAAACAAAAATTGCGGTAGCAATTTTGAGAAACTAGAAACTAGAAACTAGAAACCAGAAATTAGAAATTCTCATGGCCTCACAGACCATCACTAATGCGTTAAACTCATCAACCAATCAACTAATCAACTGATCAACTATAATTATGAGTCTGAAAGTGATTTGGAATTTTCTGAAAAGTAAATTTTTCTGGATAAACATTGCCGCGGCCGTCGTTGTGGGTTGCGTGATTGTAACTGTGGTGCTGCTTTCGCTGAAAAAGTTCACGCTGCACGGCGAAGAGATTGAGGTGCCCGACCTGCGCGGACTCTACACCGAGGAGGCCGCCATTGCGCTGAAACGGAGCGGACTCACCTACGAGGTGATCGATTCGGTGTATATGCGCGACCGTTTGGCGGGCGAAATTGTGGAGCAGGTGCCAGCGGCGGGCGGCAAGGTGAAACTTGGGCGCAAAATCTACCTCACTATCAATGCCAAGGCCGAAAAGCAGGTAACCGTTCCCGACCTGACAAATTTCCCGATGCGCCAAGCCAAAGCCACGCTCGAAGCCTCGGGTTTTCGTGTCGAAAAGATAGAGTATCGGCCGTCGGAATATCCCGGTTTGGTGATGGATGTGAAGGCTGGTGGTCGCTCGGTGGCGGCTGGTGAGCGTCTGCGCGACGGCAGCAGTTTGGTGCTTGTGGTGGGCGAGCGCACGATGGGCGAAACCGCCTACACGCCCGATGTGAAAGGCATGACCGCCGCCGAAGCCGAAGCCTGCATCACACAAAATCGATTTGTGCTTGGCGCAGTGGAATACGACGAAACGCCCGCCAACGAGGCCGACAAACAGGAGTTTTTTGTCTATCGCCAATCGCCGCAAGCAACCAGTGCCTACGCCACAGGCCACCGCATCGACATTTGGCTGTCGAAAGACACGCACAAATCGCCGCAAAAAACCAACTCCAGCAGCATGGACGAGAATTTCTTCGAATAGCGGATTTGCAATTATTTGAAGATTTGAAGATTTGAAAATTTGAAGATTGTTTACCGATTAACCAAAAATTGTCTGAACCGACCGACATAGAGGAATTTTTCGACGATGAGCCTGCGCTTGAGCGTTACGAGCATCGCCACTACACTGTCGATAAGGGGCAGACGCTGCTGCGCATCGACAAATATCTGGCGAGCGTGATGCCAAATACTTCGCGCAACCGCATTCAAGAGGCCGCCGATGCCGGGTCGATATTGGTAAACGGCAGTCCCGTGAAATCGAACTACCGCGTGAAGCCGCTCGACGATATCAGCCTTGTGCTCGACTATCCGAAAACCGACTATACCATTGTGCCACAGGCGATTCCGCTCGACATCGTTTACGAAGACGACGATTTGATAGTGGTGAACAAACAGCCGGGATTGGTCGTTCACCCAGGTTTTGGTAATGCCGATGGCACGCTGCTCAACGCTATTGCGTGGCACTTGCGCGACAATCCGAATTTCGATGCCAACGACCCGCGCATCGGGCTGGTGCATCGTATCGACAAAGATACATCGGGTCTGCTGCTGATAGCCAAAAACGAGGATGCCAAAGCCCGACTTGGGCTGCAATTTTTCAACAAAACCACCGAACGCACCTATAATGCGCTGGTTTGGGGCGTGGTGAAATCCGACGAAGGTACTATCGACGGCGCACTTGGCCGTGACCCGCGCGACCGCACATCGTTTGCCGTTCTGCCCGACGACAACCCGACCGCCAAACACGCTGTAACGCACTATCGGGTGTTGGAGCGTTTTGCCTACACCACGCTAGTGCAATGCCGCCTCGAAACGGGGCGCACGCACCAAATTCGTGTCCACATGAAACACATCGGGCACACACTATTTAATGATGCGCACTACGGCGGCAACGAGGTGTTGAAAGGCGTGCGCACCGCCAAATACAAGCAATTTGTGCAGAACTGTTTTGCCGTCTGTCCGCGGCAGGCGTTGCACGCCAAGACGCTCGGTTTTGAGCACCCCACCACAGGGCGTTGGATGCAGTTCGACAGCGAATTACCGCCCGACATGACCGCCCTGCTCGACAAGTGGCGGCTTTACAATCCAGCCCAGCCCGAGGAGTAAGAATTGGGAACAAAAAAATGCGGGAAAAATCGATTTCTCGCATTGTCGGAGTTAGGCGACTCGAACGCCCGACCTCTACGTCCCGAACGTAGCGCGCTACCAACTGCGCTAAACTCCGCCGTTTTTGTTTGTCGGGATGACTGGATTCGAACCAGCGACCACGCGCCCCCCAGACGCGTACTCTAACCGGGCTGAGCTACATCCCGCGACCTTATCGGAGCGCAAAATTACTGCTTTTTGTCAAAACAACAAAACTTTTTCGATTATTTTTTTTTGCACGGCTCGAAATTTTGCCGATTTCAGAATTTCAGACCCCCTCTAATCCCCCAGGGGGGAAGTTTACTGCGCAGTAGCGCAGCAATTTCAGATTTCAGATTGCGCAAAAGTCATCGTCTTTGTTTTCGTCTTGGTTGTAGCCTCCTTTCCCCCTTCGGGGGGAATGGGGAAGGGGGCTATGGACAAATCAGCAAATCCACAAAAAAGGACGCACTCGGTGCGTCCCTACATTGTCAATTATTGAATTATCGAATCATCAATGTCTGAGATGTTCGGCTCTTTAACTTTATACATTTTTCACTTTATAGACTTTCACACTAATTTTGTCTATGCTCTATGTTCTATCTTTTCGGACGCACTCGGTGCGTCCCTACAATGTCAATTATCTTGCTACTAAAAAACCTTTCCGCTGCAATTTGCGGCGGAAAGGTTTTTTGGGGTTATTCTGTTTTGGCGAAGACGGCGTACCATGTCTGCGAGGTACTGCTGGTGGCAATCATTTTGCCGCCGGGCGATAGGAACAGAGCGCCTGCGGCTGTCAATGCGTCCACATCGCTGTAGGTGGTTTCGTCGTCGATTTGGATGTTTGCCCAACCGATAAACACCTTGCCGTCGCAGTTGGTGGGCACGGTAACCGATGTGGGCGCGGTGAAGTAGGTGTCTTGCGGCACGGTAACCTCGACCGTTTTCACATATTCAGCACCTGCGCCCTGATTGACAAAGGTAAAGGTGATGTCGGGTACATCCCATCTGGCTTGCACGGTGATGTCGGACGAGAGCGTAACTGATGCGCCAGCCGCATATTCCACTCCATCTGATGAGCCATCGGCAGGTGCTACGAGCCATGCCGTAAATGTGTAGCCGAGAGTCGATGTGGGTGTGCCGCAGAGCGTGATGGTTTCGCCCGCTACCTTGTCGGCTTGCACGGCTTCGCAGCCGCTGGCCAAGGTCAGGTTGGTGGTGTTGTAGGTTACGGTGAGGTATTTTGTCCAAAGGGCGTAGAGCGTGCGGCTTTCGTCCATGGTGAGCGTGGTTACTTTGGTCGAAGCGTCGTCTTGGGTGGTGCTCCAGCCGTCGAAGCGGTAGCCAGCGCGTTCGACCTCGTCGGTGCAGAGCGTGGCAGTGGCGTTGATGTCGTAGGTAACGCTACCGCACTCCGAAGTGCCGCCGTTGGCATCGTAGGTGAGCGTAACCTGCTGCACAAAGACGGGGTAGAAAACATGATTTTTCGTGAGTGTAACCGTGGCACTTGGAGCGTAGGTGGCGGTGGTGGCATCGGCTGTTTCGCTCCAACCTGCAAAGCGGTAGCCGCTCTTGGTAGGATAGGTGGCAATAACCGTCATCTCCTTGCTCGCGGCCTCTATCGACACAGCGTCGGAGGTGGCAAACACAGTGCTGTTGTCGGCATTCATGTAGGTGATGTCGTAGTAAGGCACAAAGTGGCACACCCAGTTTTTGCCATCACAACTATTGGCCCATATACGGAACTTACCTTTTGCACCAACATCGGACGAAGCGATATTTCTTCCGCTCCAATCAGAGGCAGCACGCACGCTCATAGAGGTAAGTGCCACTGTTTCGCTATTGTTGCACCACACATAGCCATCGGCAGTGTTCGTTTTCAGGCCTACATAGTAGTTGCCAGCGATATTGTCGGCAGTGAGCGTTACCAATTCGGTTTCCCACACGGTTTTAATGTCGTTTGTTGCCGAGAATGCCATCGAACTCCAATCCGAGCCATTGCCCCAACGCAGCACATAGCCGTCGGGAATGAAGCCGACATACCAGTTTTTGTCAGAATAATTGTGGTAGATGCGCAGCGTACCAACAGCCCCTTGGCTTACACCAGTACCCCAGCCCATAGTTCGGGTACAACCAGAACCACCTGCTTGCTGCAAAAGCGCAAATGGCATGTATTGAAACTCAACCGTTTCGCTTTTGAGATTGTCCCATCCTTTTTGCCAACCCACATAGTAGTGGCTGGCATTGGTCGGAATGGTAAAGTTGTAGATATGTCGTTCGTTAGCATCGGCATCGAAGCAGAGATAGTTCCAACCATCTTGACCAGCTATGCCATAGTGGAAACTTTGCGCCGAGCAGTCGCCTACGGCGATGGTCATTGTGCGTGTTTCGGTTTTGGTGCAGTAGTTGCCAGCAGCGGCTTGTGTTATCACAATGTCGTAAGAACCGTCGGCCGACACTTGGAATTTATCGCCAGTGATGGTTACATTTGTGTTGGAGCAACTGTAGGTGATTTCGCCCGACGAGTTCGATGTAATGCCAAATGCCAGCGATGCGCCCTTGCCAATGGCTGTCGGCAGTGAGCCGCTCCATGTGGGGTCGGTACAATCACACTTGGTAATATAGCCTGTGCGCGCAGCATTGGACGAGTAGAGGCTTACACTTTTCATGCCTGAAACATCTACTTTGTAATTTGAAAACAAATCTTGGCTTGGATTAAATTTCATATATTTATATGTATCCTCTCCATTCGATGCAATAGTAGCCAAACCATCGGAAATAGTTATTGTCCACAAAGCCTTCCCATCAGCAGTAGTCTGCACTCTCAATTTATTTTTTCCGCCAGTTGGTGCCAAATAGCCAGCGTCCGTGTGGAAAGTCCATGCGCCTGTGCTGCCGCCAAGCGTTACGGAGGTGTAGCCCGTTGCTGGCGTTAATGTACCATCGGTGGCGATGGTCGCATCTACAGTCTTATAATTGTCTGTCGCCTTTTCGCCCATCACTTTGCTTTTTTCGGTGTTGGCTATCAGTATCTGTTTGCCGACCAGTGCGGTGAGTTCGCTCACGCTGGTTATCTTTTTCCAGCCTTCGGTGGTTACGCTGGAGCCATCGGCATAGACGGCATAGAGCGTGATGGCGGCGGCATTTGGTATCGATGCGGTGGTAACCAGCGTGGGTGCGTCGTCGGTGCTGCCCGATATGGCGGTTTTGCTCCAGCCCACAAACGCTTTCTGGCCGCAGTCGGTCGTCGTTACAGTGGTGGCAGGTGTTGGCAGCGTGGTAAGACCGCTTTCGCTCAGGCTAATACCCTGTTTTACAGTGCTTGTGGCGAGCGTTTCGCCAGTAACTTCGTTCTTCCAAGTGATGACGCAGTCGGCGCGCTCGGTTACGGTGATGGTAACCTCTTTGGTACACAGGCCGTGGGTAACGGTGAGTGTTTTGCTGCCTGCCGAGGTGGTGCTGATGTTGCCAAAAGTACATTCGGCGGTTACATCGGTGCCGTCGGCGGTTACCACCAAATCGGTGGCAGGAGTAAATGTTTCGCCCACATAGAGCGTGCTGCCAATGCCCTTGCCCGTAATAGCGATAGTTTCTTTGTGCGCCTCCCACACACTATAGCGATCTTTTCTAAGAACTTTAGATTTATCACTATTCATAAACAAATCGCTCACAGTTATGGAATACACATCACCGCAATGTTTCACGCCCGTAGTGGTAACTACAATCTGTTTGTCGCTATTGACGGCAATAGTCTTTTCCACTGCATTATCATTGAGGTCGCTCACTGTGATTTCGCCCGCCACCAGTGCCAAAGTGGCTGCGTTGATGAGTGTGCCATTGATATACATCGGCTCCGAAAAGTCGAGCGTAACGGTCGAGGTGGCTTTCAGATCGTCGTGGTCGGAGCAGGACCAAGTAATGTGCGGCACGCTCACCTGCTCGTATTCGATAGTGATGGTGGTGAAATAGAAATCACCTGTGCCAGTCAGTTTTAGCCCCACAACGCCCTCGCTCAAGGTGTTGCCCGTAAAGGTGTAGGGGGCATCGGCGGTGGCAGTGTAACTCACGCCATTCACCGCGCAGGTAACGGCCAAGTTGTTGGCATTTCTCACGCCATTGATAGCAATCGATGTGATGCGCCAGTCGTTTGCGCCGTACGGAATTGTGCCATTGAAATAGACTGTGCCATCGCACAACACATAAACTTCAGAGGCAGATTTGCCATCGGCATTGCCATTAGGAATAATTTCAAAATAGCAGTCGCTGTTGGTTGCTCCCTCACCATAGTAGCCAGCGAAATTTACCGTTTCGGTAGTGGCAAATGCTGTGGTTGTGCCAAGGGCAAGCAGTGCTGCGCACACCACACTGCGCATGTTTCTAAAAAGGTTTGTTTTCATAGGATTTCAGGATTTTCACGACCCCCTCTAATCCCCCAAGGGGGAGGTTTTTGGGGGATGTTTTTTTAGTCTTTGTGGATTTGGTTATTTGATGATTTGTTGATTTGGTTTCTAACCCCTCCGAAAAACGGAAATCCGTTTTTCTCGTCCCCTTACAAAGGGGACAGGTTCGCACTATTGTTGGTTCTGCCCTCTCCCCTTTTCAAGGGGAGTACCTGCGTAAGCGGGGGAGGGGTTCTTGTTTAATTAAGAATTAAAAATTAAGAATGAATAATTATTTGCATTCCGAAACGCCGCGAGTATTATTCATTGTTCTCGGACGCACTCGGTGCGTCCCTACAAATCTATGCTCTATGTTCTATATTCTCAAAATCTTTCTTGCGACTTGTATCTTGCTACTTGCTACTATTATTGATTAAATCCAATTCTTGGGCGGTTGCGTTGTGCTTGTGGCGGTTGTGCTTGCAGTTCGGCCAAGGTTTGGCTGATGGCTTCGAGTTGTGCAGCAACGCTCTCGTTGGTGTCGTTTTGGTCGCGCAAGATGTCTTCGATATAGCACTCGAGGCGTTTTATTTCGCTCTCGATGGCCTCTTGTCGCCATTTGGTTTGTGCCAATTCCGATAGGCTGTTGCGCAACTGCGTGAATGCCCGCATAATTTGTATGTTCACCTGCACGGCTGCCTCCGACTGAAGTACGCTACTCAACATTGCTACGCCCTGCTCGGTGAAGACAAAAGGGGCATAACGCACGCCTCCCCAACTTGAGGTGTCAATTTGGCACCTCAAGTGCGCCCACTCGTCGTCGGTCAATTCTATCATAAAATCGGCGGGGAAACGCGAAAGGTGTCGCCGCACTTGGCGTTTCAGTTGCTTGGTTTCCACACCGTAGAGCGCAGCCAAATCGCGGTCGAGCATCACCTGCCTACCACGAACTGTGTAAATGCTATTTTGTATTCTCTGCAACTCCATTCAAATTGGGTTGATTAGTTGATTAGTTGATCGGTTTAACGCATTGGTGTTGGTTTCTAGTTGTCGTTGAATCGTTGAATTGTTTCTAAGTTTCTCGCGCTGCGCGCTGTTTCTAGTTTTCGGTAGCCGAAACGCCGCGAGTATTATTCATTGTTCTCGGACGCACTCGGTGCGTCCCTACAATCGCACTTTATAAACTTTTCACTTTCGACTAATTTTGTCTATGTTCTATCTTCTATGTTCTTAAAATCTTTCTTGCGACTTGTATCTTGCTACTTGCTACTATTATTCATTGTTCATTGGCTTTTTAACCCCGCCCGAAAAACGGTTTCCCGTTTTTCTCGTCCCCTTGCAAAGGGGACAGGTTTGCACTATTGTTGGTTCTGCCCTCTCCCCTTTTCAAGGGGAGTACCTGCGCAAGCAGGGGAGGGGTTCTTGTTTAATTAAGAATTAAAAATTAAGAATGAATAATTATTTGCATTCCAAAACACCGCAATCTTCAAATTTTCAAATAATTGTCAATTATCAATTATCCATTGTCAATTGTTTTAGCCCGATTCTCTCCCCCTGCTGCGCCAGCAGATAGGGGGAGTACCTGCCGAATGGCAGGGGGAGGGGTTCTTGTTTAATTAAGAATTAAAAATTAAGAATGAATAATTTTTTGCGCTCCAAAACGCCGCAATCTTCAAATTTTCAAATCTTCAAATAAAAAACTTTCCACTTTATAGACTTTATACACTTTTTACTTTATAGACTTTACAAACTTTACAAACTTTCAAACTTTTTTCTCCTGCGCAGCCAAACAACATACGCACTGGCGCAGAGCAGCAGTGGCACTAATGCGCTGCCGATGGGTGGTTTGTCTTCGGGGAAGGGCTCGTTGCTACCGCCGCTCAAATCCGTTTTGGGGCGTGGGCGGGCGCTGGGGCGTGTAACCTCGTCGGCAAAGGGTTCGCTGACGGTAACGGTGCGCAACGACCGCGACGAGCCGCTACTCGCTACGCTGGTCGACGACTGCGCTACACTGCTACTCGCAACTGCTGCGCTGCGGTGCGTGGTGGCTGTGCCGCCACTGGCGGTGCTGCCGCCTATGCTGGTGCCGCCCTGCAAGCCCGTGCTGACTATCGACTGACCGGTGGCAGTGGTGGCTGGAGCGGTGGCCGTGGCGGTGCGCACGCTACGCCGTGCCGACGAGGCGTGAAAATCGCTCTGCGCAATGTTTGGCACGAGCCAACTGCGGTCGCCGCCGAGCGGCTGTGTGGCCGCTGGCGCACGACTGGTGCGGTAGGTTACTATGTTGCTCTGCCCCATCTCGGTTTTGCCAAAGGTGGCCAACCCAAAGCAGACCACGCCCACCAAACCGACGGTAAGTGCAATGTTGCCTAATATCTCTCTGCATATCCGTTTCATAATCTTTCTCCTTGTGTTTTTTCGGTGTTTTCGGTAATAAATTTGGTTCACAAGATTATAAAATCGTCTTTATGCTGTAACTGTCGTTGCCGCTGACCACCTGTATCAAGTAGGCACCACGCACCGGCGCGTGGAAGGTGATGGTGTTGCCGTCGGCACGCTGCTGGTGCAGCACACGCCCTATGGCATCGACTATGCGCACCTGCGCTCCTGTGGGCAGCGACTCGATGACGAGCGCGTCGCCGTGGCGATAGACCACTGGCACACCGCCTTCGGGGTCGGTAATGTCGGTAGGCACACTGCTGGCGCGCAGGTGGAGGCTAAACCGCCCTTCGGTAGTGCCAGCCGCCGCCGCAAAGGTGTAGTCGCCCAGCAGCAGGTCGGTGGTGGTGTGCAGCGTGTTGTCTTCGAGATAGACAGCGTCGTAGCGGCTCATACCCTGCAAACGGTCGATGCTGAAGGTGTAATTGCCTTTGGTGCGCAGATAGAAGCCCACTGGAATAGTCTGATTTACAGGCGTTTCGCGGTCGATAGCCTGCCGAATCATGGCGTAGCCTGCCGAGTCGATGGTGTAGGGCTGCGGATAGGTCTGCTTCTTGTTTATCATGCGCAGCATGTCGTGGCCCACCTCGTAACTGCGGCTAAACTGGTCGCCAATCATCACGCAGGTAGTGCCTGCCACACCGCTGGCGTTGGTCAGCACAAGGTTGAACTGGCTCACGCTGCTGGCGTTGGCGGCGGCGCGACTGGCTGGTGCGCCAGCGGGCAGGTTGCGTGCCGTCTTTACAAAATCGACTTTACCGTCGCTCACCGCTTGCACAAAGAATGCGCGGAACGGCAGCAGGTTGGCTTCGCTGGCTTTGGTCTGTACCCAGTCGGTGGTGCCGCCAGTGCCCTCGTCGACCGCCACATAGATGTCGGGATATTTCACCACATCGTAGGTGGTACCTGTGCGGCCATCGGTGTAGTAGCCGTTGAGCAGCAGTTCGGTACTCCATGCGGATTCGGAATCCTGCTCTTTTCCATCGAAGCGCGAGATGAACGGATTGCCAATGTAGTTCCAACCACGGTGGCAGGGCAACTCTTCGGCTTTGGCACCTGTGTAGCCCACAACTGGCAGTTGCTGGTCGCTGACATTGGTTTCGGTGTATATCTGTCCCGACACATTGGGCAGGCTGATGCGTACTTGGTATTCCGATTTGTTCGGTGCCACATCGTGCAGACCACCCATGGCAATGATGTAGCCCACGCCCGCTTTCAGTGTGCCAGTGGCGGGTACAGCCTCCCAGTTGGTAGGTGCTGCGCCGTTGGGTGTGCCTGTGATGGCGCGTTTTTGGCCGTCGTAGTACTTGATAATCCAGTCGGTGCCATACTTGCCGAGGCTCTTGCCGTTGCTTCGGGCGATGTCGGCCACCTTACAGTCGTAGGGCAGCGAAAAGTCGTACCACGCCAGCGCGTCGATGCTCTTGTAGTGGCCCACGCCGAGCAGTGCCGACAGTGTGCCTTCGACCAGCGCATAGCCCACATCGTTGTTGTTGCTCGACACATACACATGGCGTGTGCTGTAGGTGTAGCCCTCGGGTATCTGCAAGCGGCCCGTGTGGTAAACATAGACATCGCGCAGTTGGTTGTAGCCGCCTTTGACCACCTTCAGTTTGGCGTTGTCGCGTATCACCACATCGCAGTCGGGGCAGACTACGCGTCCTTTTCCGCTGAAGCCAAAGAGCGTTTCGTCTTTTGTATCGGTGCTGGCATCGACTATTATCGGCACCTTGTAGTCGAGTGTGGTGCTGGGTTGGTCGCTGCCCTCTTTGAAGCCCTGAATCTTGATGCTGCTGCACGACAGGTCGCTGAAGTCGCTGAAACCGTCTATCTTGATGTCGTCGGCAAAGATGCGGAAAGTGCCATCTTCGTTACGACGGCCTGTGG
Organism: Acutalibacteraceae bacterium; assembly: GCA_963659365.1. Taxonomy (GTDB): domain Bacteria; phylum Bacteroidota; class Bacteroidia; order Bacteroidales; family Paludibacteraceae; genus W0P28-013. The sequence continues at coordinate 23,387 of CAVKTI010000025.1, forward strand.
CCTCTACCCTAATGCTGTCGCTTATCGGCTCGTAACGCTGGAAGTATTCGCCATAGTTGAAGCCTGCAATAGCCGAGAAATATGAAGCAGCAAGACAACGATTTGCATCACTATGACTATCTGAACCTAACTGCATACCTGCCCATTCGTAGCCAAGCGTTACAAAATCGCCATCCAAATTTTCTTTGACTGCATTTTTACCATCGACCACTGTATTCAGTCGAATCAATAGGTTTCTATTTGTCGAGATTGTTCCTTTTTTCTCGGTCGCAGCATTTTTGTCGAGATCATACAAGTATCCTTCCATTGCCCAACCTGGGTCATCGCCAAGAGTTTTATCTTTAGCAACAATACCATTACCAGCATAGTATTTGTATGTTTTGCCATCATTGTGATACGAACCAACAATATCAATCATCTCGTCACCGCGCATCAAGGCAATCGCCTGACGACCAGACCATTGTAGGTATCCTGCAAGACTATTCGTATCTGGCTGTACACTGCCAGAAGTAATTTTATTGCTATTCGTTTCCAAATCGTACCAACCCTCACGAATGATACCAGTACCTGTATTATTCTTGAGAACATTATCGATGGTTGGCAACAACTTATTATCTACTTGGTTAGAACAACTTGTCCCTACACCATCCGTATGAGAACCTCCAAAGGTGTATAAAACGATTTCTTGACCAGCCTTGATTATATTATTGGGAATTCTGACTTTATTCAGAGGAATACATTGTGCTCCTGCCGTTGTTTCTACAAGGGACGCACTCTTTTTTTCAGTTGTTGTTCCGTTTTCTCCCGCCGAACCAACTGTTATTCTTACATTCGATATATCAATATCGCTCGATGTGCCATTGTAAATAGCTATCAGTTTCAAATTACCTATCGACTCGTAGTACTTGCTGAAGAAGAGGTCGTTCGCTGCATTCCCAGTATGGCCTGTGCTCTGCCCAGTGTTGTCGCGCACGATGGTGAGTTTCACGATGTCGGCGCTATCGACGGCCACGTCCATGTAGCCGCGGTGTTGGTTTATCACCTCTATGTTGCCGTTGTTCAGTTTGGCGCAGTTGGTTATCAGGCTGTGGTAGCGCGGTGTGCGCACCTCGATAATGGCGGTGGCAGTGGCGGCGCAGTAGTCGCCGTCGGCCGCTTGCGTGGCGGTAATGGTATATACGCCCATGGTCGAGGCGGTAAAGTAGCCGTCGGCTATGGTGCCGCCGCCCGAAACAGTCCAAGTAACTGCGGCGGGGCTTGCGCTGTAGTACACCACGCGTTTTTTGGCTTTGCCAGCCACCAGTGGGGCGGTGTTGTCGTCGTTTTCGAACATAATTTTCAGGCCAGCCACGCCAGTAATGTCCACATGTGCGCCACCGTTGAGCAGTGCGCTATAGCCTGTGCCTACCTCGTTGGTGGCGTAGGCGCGGAAGTAGTAGTCGCCCGGCTCGTCGATAGTGGCAATGCTTGTGATAGCGCCGCTGGTGACGGTTATTGCCGCCTGTTTTGCCCCTGTGGCAAAGGTTTGGTCGGTGCTATACTCGATACCGTAGGCCGTTGCTGGGCAGAGCGTGGCATCGTCCACGGTGGTAGTCAGCACAAAGTCGCTGCCAAGCGACACCACGCCGCAGTCCTGCGTTACTGTGCCAGAGGCGGTTACGGTCGGCGGGTTGTCGCAGTTGGCGGTGGTGGCGGTTATTTTCGCTTCGTCGGAGCAGATGTTGGTGGCTGCGCCATGTTTTGCTCGTATATATATGGTGTATTCGGTGCTGGCGGTCAGCCCTGTGAGCGTCAGGCTCGGTGCTGCGAGGTCGATACTGGCAATGTCGGTCCAAGTAGCGCCATCGGTGCTGTATTGGTAGGCATCGGCACCTGTCACTGCGCTCCACACGAGCGTGAGTTCGCTCGACTTTTTGGCCGACAGACGCAGCCCTTGCGGTGCTACATTGTAGGCGCAGGTATCGACTATGGGCAGAATGCGCAGCGCGGTTATGTTGCTATTGGCATACATGCCAAAGTTGTTGAGCGTGCTACTGGCGGTGCTGAGCGAGAGCGAGCGGCTGTTTTGTGCGTTACCGATGGTGTAGGTGGTCAGGTCGGTGGTTTGTAGCAGCCAGCAGTAGGGCAGGTTTGCACCTGTGGCAGCAGTAGCATAGTTTTGTATGCCTGTGTTGCCATCGCTGCTTGCCCAGAGGTATTTGCTCGCCAAGCCTACGAAGCGTGCATAGCGCAGGTCGCTGCCGTTGGGCATACCGTCGAAGGTATAGACCGTGTTGCAGGGGGCGTATGTGGCTTCGGTGGGGTTGGTGGCGTCGTTCACCACCAACTGCCCATTGCCAGCGTAGGTGCTGCTTGTGGCCATATCGGCAGGCAGGGCGTACCACTTGTCGCCATTTTGGGCGGCTATCACAAACTTGTCGGGCAGTGCGCGTGCATACACGGTGGCGCTGTCGAGCGTGGCATCGGTGTTGTAGAGAATGTGCGGCACTATGCGCACCGTTTCGAGCGTATTGTTGGCAGTAGGTGTGTATTTCACCACTATGTAGCCTTCGATGGTGTAGGTGTCGCCGTCTTGAGTTACCGTTTGGGTGATATTATCACCAGCGGAGATGTTACGATTGGTTGTGCCATCGCTCACATTGTGTTGGTATTTGGGCTGATTGGCAAACACTTGCACTTTTGGGGCGGCGCCGTCGGTATTCGGCTTCAGTGCGCCCGCCACAAAGCGAATGGTGTCTTGCGACTGCACGGTGCTGCGTGTGCCGCCAGCGTTACCACTGGTTACATACACCTCGTGGCCGCTGGTTATCAGCAGGTATGGGCCGCAGGTAGGCGAGGTGGTGTAGGAATAGGTGGTGGCAGATATTTTAGTAAGAGTTGCTTCGCTAACATACGCTGCAAATCTATCATTCTGCGAACCTATTTGCAAATAGCGTGTATTTTGAATAGTAGAACGCAGTTGTAGCGTTGTACTCGTTTCGGCTACTGTCCATGCAGTGGGGCTGCTCGTTTGGGAAGTGATATCTACACTTTTATTTGTTTTGTGAGAATAATATGTTTTCCCGCTACTTGTTGTGGTGTAAAGATAACTCCCCTCTAAACCAAATGCGACTGCGTCAGAAACATTGGTCGTCGCTGTAAAATAGTTTTTGCTGCCATCAAAAGCCCCCACATAATAATCTCCACTCTTCAAATAGAATAGATCTGCTGCGCTCGAATCGTCCGCCCACCGATACACCGCATAGAGTGTTTTTCCGCCTTTGGGTATGGTGTAGGGGAAGGTAACGAGCGAAACGCTGGTGGCGGAGCCTGTAACTCTCTCTTCGCTCCAGCCCACAAACTCGTAGGCCACAGGTGTGGTGCATACGCCAGTGGGGTCGGCTGGGGCATCGACAGTGGTGGTGGCCCAGCCGCTCTGGGAGGTCGTACCGCCGCGGTTGTTGAACACAATAGCGTATTCTGGGCAAGTTACGGTGGACGATACCGCTACGGTTTGCTTCTCTATCTCATCGCCTGTGAAGGTGATTTCGCCGCTATACGGGGCATCGCTGGCGGCTTTGGCGTAGGCGCGCACATAGACATTGCCCGTAATTTTGCCCTGATTTGCGCCCGAAGCCGTAGGCGTGAGCGTAAGCGATTCGGCATATTTGGTTTTGTCGGTCTTGTTGGTCGAAACCAAGAAGCCGTCGGGGGCGGTTACGGTTACCGTTTTGGTCAGGTTGCAGTTTGTGAGCGTGATGGTGGCTGCCGTGTTTATGCTAGTGGTGTCGCCGCAAATAGCGGCGAATGCTGCATTGTCGATGGTCGGTGCTTCGAACACAGGCAGTTTGGTAACCGCCACAAAGTTCGAGCCACTGCTGCTGCACGAGCCGTCGCTGTAGGTGGCGATGATGGTATAGACACCTGCCGCTGTGGCGGTAAATGTGCCGTCGGTAATGGAGGCACCTGTGGTGGGATATATGCTGTAGGTTACACCGCTGGCTGGCGTGGTGGCGATGGTGGTGGTGGCTGTGCCATCTGTGCCAAGGTTGATGCTCTGCGCCGCTGGCACCACAGTTACCTCCTGCCCACTGCTGCAGCAGGTAGGCGCAGTGGTGTAGGTGTTGCTGGGCTTGCGCACATAGAGGTAGAGAGTCCGGGAATTGCTACTATAATCGTTGAACATAACAACAGAACCAGAATTGTATCCCGAAAGATAGTTCGTGCCGCTGGCTTGCTGTACGGTTACGTTGACATAACCTGCTTCTGGGTGCGTGAATTTGTATTTGGTCGATGGGTCTTTGCTCAATACGAGATTGCCATCGGTAACCGTCAGGTAGGTGCCTGTGCTGTGGCTCAAAAATGCGTAACCGTTGGTGGCATCGCCCACAAGTTTCCAAACTATCGTGTTGTCGGTAACGCCCTGAATTTCGTCAATCTCATCGACCTCTGTTGTGGTAACTTTTTTCGTTGCCAGTTTGCCGCTGGTAGTTGCAGCATTGCAGGTCAGTGCATATTCGTTACTATTGTAGGAAGCCGTCAAAATGTAGTCGTCGCCGCTATTCAATTCGTCGGGCACTTTGGCTATCCAAAAATCGCTGCTGACGCTGCCGCCGCTGGTGCGATAGACGGCATAGAGCGTTTTCGCGCCTGTGATGGTGTAGGGGAATTCCACCTCGGTGTAGGTGCTGGCGTCGGTTACTTGCGTTTCGCTCCAGCCATCGAAGGTGTAGCCTGCGCAGGTGCCAGTGAATGTGGGCGGATTGTCGATAGTGCTTTGGGCGTAGCCTTTGGGTGCCCAAATTTCAGTGCCATCGTGGTCGAGGAATGTAACCGTAACCTCCTCGCAGTCCGTAGTTTGGTAATTTACACTGGTGCTATTGGTGGCCGTGCCGCTGGTGGCGGTGATGGTGGCTGTGCCGCTCTCGGTCGATTGCCCTGTAGAGGCGGTGTAGGTAACGGTAACCGTTTGGCCGATCACCTTGCCGTCGGTAGGTGTGATGGTGGCAGGCGAAAATGTGATGAGCGACGGCTGATCGCTTGTGAGCGCAATGTCGGTAGTGCCAAGGTTGTAGCCGCTCACAGTGACACTGCCTGTGGCCGCTGCGCCGCAAAGTGCTTGCAGCGTCAGTGGCGACACCGCAGTAATGTTTACCACTGGGTTTTCGGTAACCGTGATAGTAGTGGTGGCGTTTTGCGAACATACCGTGCCGTTTTTGGCTTGACTGGCGGTAATGGTGTAGGTGCCAGCGACCGAGAATGTTACGGTATTGTCGCTGAAAGTGACGCCAGCCGAAGGCGATGCGCTGTAGGTTACCGTGCCGCCATTGCCGCCAGCCGTGCTAAGCGTAGTGCTGGCTGTGCCGCTTTCGCCAAGGTTGAGCGAGGCCTCCGCTGGCGTAACCGAAAGCGCAGTCGAAGGCGCATCGCACGGTTCGCAGGTGGTGATATAGTCGCTGTAGGTGGTGGTGGAAACTACAAATTTTGTAAACTGAACAGTGCTTGTTGCTGCATATTTCCAAGTTCCATTGTCCTGTTTTGTAAAGTCTTTTTCAGTTGTACCGACATATCCCTTTACCGCTGTAAAATCGCCACCACTAGCAACAATACTTCCTCCGTTATAAACTCGCCATGATTTGTCTGAACTATAATACTTGCCGTTATTGCCACCGCCGTTAAAAGTTAAAGTGGCTGAACCAATGGTATAAGTTGTATATGCAGTGCTATTAGACCAGTTGTTATTGGTGGCAATAGCAGAAACATCAAAGGTAACTTTTTCGCCACTCGCTTCATCGGCAAACACCGCATAGTAGGTTTTGTCGCTGGTAATGGTGGTGGTAGGTGCGGTGGTAAATAGGTCGGTAGGTGCGGCGGTGGCGGGGGTGCTGCCTATGTTGTCTTCGCTCCAGCCCACAAACACCTTACTGCCGCACGCACTCGGCACCGTGGGGGCGGTGGGCAGTGTGGTTATCTTGCCGCCTTCGACCACCTCCGTAGTGGGGCTGCCAGCAGTGTAGGCAGTGCCATTCACCAGCCAAGTAATGGGGTATTTGGTGGAGGTATAAGTAACAACATAAGAAGCCGCATTTACAAGAATGTTTTTGCTGAATGTCGTTACTTTCATCATGAAACCTGTCGCTCCCGACAAGTTACTCGTAAAGGTAGCATACACATATGCTGTGTTGCTTGCGTTGCTTGCGTTTACTGGAGTAACAACAACTCCATCTCCTATGGTATCACCACTATTATCAACGAGATAAATGGTTATCTTTGAAGTAGTTGCACCGTTTTGTAAACACTTGAAACCAACCTTAATTTCAGTAATATTATTGATCGAAAAATCTGCGATGCTCTTGTTAGTCAGAGTACCATCGACTTCTTTATAGCCATAGGGTTGACTAAAATAAGTAGCATTGCCAGAGGCAGTCCAATCACTATTTGTCGAGGACAGATTCCAAGTACCCTCTTTTGTTTCCGCCGCGGCATTATTTATGGCGAGAGTGAGTAGCAGTGCGAGTGCGCAGAGAGCCCTCAAGACCCCCTCTAATCCCCCAAGGGGGAGTGCTGCGCTACCGCGCAGTAATTTCAAATTACAAATTTCAGATTTCAAATTGCGGTTGGTGGTGGTAGTTTTCATAGTGGTAGTTTTAGTCATAGTCGTGGTTATTTGTTGGTTCCCAACCCCTCCGCTGCGCTCGTCCCCTTGCAAAGGGGACAGGTACGCATTGGAAGTTGGTTTTGCTCGTTAAAATGTTTGTTTTTGCACTCAAGTTGTTGTTTCTGCCCTCTCCCCTTTTCAAGGGGAGTACCTGCGTAAGCAGGGGTAGGGTTTGAGTTCAATTATTTTGTTGCTTTCCAACCCCTCCGCTCCGCTCGTCCCCTTGCAAAGGGGACAGGTACGC
>CAVKTI010000026.1:0-30215 GCA_963659365.1 Acutalibacteraceae bacterium
AAACACAAAACCTGATTTTTGACACTCGCCGCCCAATGCCGTTCGGAATCAAAAACGCTTGTAAATTCGAAAAAAATCACTTGCAAAATTCGAGTTTTTTGGTTTTTAAGGGTTAAATTTTTGTTAGTACAATGTTAGTACAATGTCAGTACATTTGCTATACAGTGTAATGCAATTTGCAGTCGGTTTTGTTGTGTGGGATTTGTAATCCCGCGCTTGCTGTATTATAAGGATTTGTAATCCGTTTTGTGTCTATTTTTTTTCGTTCATTTCTTTTGACGACCAAAAGAAACGAACCAATTTTGCGATTTAGCGAGCGCAAATGAAAACTCGTTTTCGATTTTGCCGAGCGTGAGCAAAATCAAGAATTAAAGAAAAGTCGCCACCCAATGCCGTTCGCGTTCCGAAACGCCTCAATTTTCAAATTTTCAAATTTTCAGATTTTCAAATGATATTAAAATCACTTACAAAATGGGGAAATTGTAGAAATCCCCTTAAGTTAGTGTGCAGATCGACTAAACAGCGTTTCGCGCTCACGGTCGGTAAGGCTCTGATAACCAGAGCGTTTTATCTTGTCCAAAATGCGGTCGATTTCGGCATCGTCGCGCACTTTGGCTTGGTTGTACTCGGCATCGGTCTTGGGTTGGCTGCGAAATTTTGGCTTGCGCCGCTTCGTTTTCGGGCGACAAAAAAGGTTGGCGCACCCATCGAGCAGTTTGTTGATTGGCCACGCCAAATCGTGCCCTTTGCACCACAGGCGTGCGTACAGAAAACCCACCAATGCACCGCCCAAATGCGCCAGTTCGCCGCCCGCATTGCCGCCAGTAATGCCGAAAACGCTTATCAACACGGTGATGGCAGCCACATATTTCATTCTGATTTCGCCAATCAGAAAAAGGCGTATCGGGTAGTTTGGCTCTGCCACCGCAATGGCCAAAATGATGCCCATAATCGAAGCGGACGCGCCCAGCAAGTACGAACCGCCTACTTTTCCAGCAAAATAGGGCAGCAGATTGTACGCCCCAAAATAGACCAACGCACCGCCCAATCCGCCCAGAATATAGACTCCAACCAACTGTTTTTGCGAAAAATAGCCGAGAAACAGTTGCCCAAACCAGTAGAGGCAGAGCATATTGAAAAACAGGTGAAAAAACTCGGTGTGCAGAAACATATAGGTAAGCAAAGTCCACGGGCGGTGCAGCAGCGTGTCGCACGCGGCGGGCATCTCTACATAGCCGAGCCAGCCGTGTGCCTCAATGCCCAAAAGCATCAGCACGAGAGCGGCCAGTTTCACCGCCAACCAAATGCCCACATTCAGAAAAATGAGCCGCACCAAAGAGGTGCCGTTGCGAAATCGCGCTTGAATAGTGTCGAACATAGCGGTTTATCGATTGAAAAGTTTGCCTTTTTTGCGCCAATAGAGCAGTAGTAGCAGTCCGAAAATCATGCCGCCAAGGTGTGCAAAGTGCGCCACGCTGTCGAAACGAAAATCGGCAATGCCCAAAAAGAGTTCTGCCACGGCGTAAATTCCCACGAATATCCGCGCAGGAATCGGTATTGGCACAAAAAGCAGGAACATTTTGACATCGGGAAAGAGCCAGCCAAACGCCAGCAGCACGCCAAACAGTGCGCCGCTAGCGCCGATGGTTGTCGGCAAATCGAGCAACATATTTTTCATGCGCGCCACATCGTAGCCCGTGAGCGAGTCCAACGCCCCAAAACGGAAATAGTGGCGCAACTCCGCCTCCACGCCGCCGAGCATTTCGGTCGAACCCTGCGCTATGGCGGCATTCATCGCCTCCGTCAGACTCCAATAGTCGATCATCCAGCAGAGTTGTTGCACAATGGCGGCTCCCACGCCCGACACCATATAATAAAAGAGAAATTTGCGGCTGCCCCACACCTGCTCCAGCGCGCAACCAAACATATACACGCCAAACATATTGCAAAACAGATGCCAAATCGACGAAGTGTCGTGCAAAAACATATAGGTGAACAACTGATAGAGCCGAAATTTTTCCGACATAAAGTAGTGCATACCGAGCAAATCGGTCAAATTTACGGCAGTTTTGTTGCTCAAAGTTACGCTTGCCACCCAAATTATCAGGTTGATAATTATCAAATTCAGTACAACTGGCGGCGTATTGCGCAAAAAAGATGGACGCTGGTCGTTCATTGTGTTCAATTTTGTGCGCAAAATTAAGAAAAATGTGCCGAAAACGGCTCTTTTTTGTCAAAAAATGGCTCTTTGTCGATTTTTTTGCAAAAAAAATGCAAAAAACTTGTTGGTGTAAAAAAAAAAACATATTTTTGCACTGAAAATTTGATTATTCGCAACAATCAACTTAACCATTTTAATTTTTTAGTTCTATGAACAAAGCAGATTTGATCAATGCTATCGCTGCTGAAGCTGGCATTAGCAAAGTAGAGGCCAAAAAAGCCCTCGAAGCCGTAGTTGAAAACATCTCCAACGCTCTTGCTAAAGGAGATAAAGTTGGTTTGGTAGGCTTTGGCACCTTCTCGGTTGCTGAGCGCGCTGCCCGTCAAGGCATCAACCCGCTGACCAAGAAACCTCTGAAAATCGAGGCTAAAAAAGTCGCCAAATTCAAAGCAGGCGCAGAATTGGCTGAAAAAATCAAATAATTGGTTTTTTGTCATCCTCAACGAAAAAGGAGGCGCACCAAATGGGCGAGCCTCTTTTTTTTGTCCGCCTTTTTTTGTACTTTTGCACCACGATTGTAAGAGAGGTTATAGGTGAGAGTTTAGAGGTTATAGAACATAGAAGATAGAGCATAGACTTTTTAATTATCCAATTATCTAATTTCCAATCATTTAATTAAAAATGCAGTGGCGTTTAGGAACGCAAATAACTCATAATTCAAAATTCAAAATTCTTAATTAAACCAAAGGCTTTTCCCCTTTGGGGAAAACGGGAAAAGAGGCCACAAATAACCAATTCCACAAATCAACAAAAACAACAAACAGCGCGTAGCGCAAGAAACATAGAAACACAGAAACGCGCGCAGCGCAATTTGAACTCTGAATTTTTGCGACAAGCGAGTGCAGTGCCAAACTCGTTTGAGCAATGCCGAGCGGAGCAAAAATCAAATAAAATTTGAAATCTGAAATTCCCAATATATGAAACTTGAATCGCTTGTCGGCCAGAATGTGGTCAATGCTGTAAAAGAACTTTATGGTGTGGAGATTGCGCCCGAGTCGGTGCAACTGCAAAAAACAAAAAAAGAGTTTGTGGGCGACATCACGCTCGTCGTTTTTCCGTTTGTGAAGGCGGCGCGCAAATCGCCCGAACAGACCGCCACCGAAATTGGCAACTACCTGCGCACGCACACGCCGCTGATAACGGATTTCAATGTGATAAAAGGCTTTTTGAACCTGTCGGTGGGGGCGGCTCATTGGGTCGAAACGCTCAACGACATCGCTGCCGACGACCGCTTCGGGCTGAAAACGCCCGCCGCCGATGCGCCGTTGATGATGGTGGAATACTCGTCGCCAAACACCAACAAACCGCTGCACCTCGGGCATGTGCGCAACAATTTGCTCGGCTACAGCATCAGCAAAATTCAGCAAGCCAACGGCTGGCGTGTGGTGAAAACCAACATTGTGAACGACCGCGGCATACACATTTGCAAATCGATGTTGGCGTGGAAACTCTTTGGCAATGGCGAAACGCCCGAATCGACAGGCAAAAAAGGCGACCATCTGGTGGGCGACTACTATGTGAAATTCGACCAAGCCTACAAACAGCAGGTGGCAGAACTGGTGGCGCAAGGCGAAACCGAAGAGGAGGCCAAGAAAAATGCGCCGCTCATGCGCGAAGCACAAGAGATGTTGCGCCGCTGGGAGGCTGGCGACGAGGAGGTGCGCGCACTTTGGCGCACAATGAACGGCTGGGTTTATGCTGGTTTCGACGAAACTTACAAGCGGCTCGGCGTCGATTTCGACAAAATCTACTACGAATCGCAAACCTATCTGATTGGCAAAAAAGAGGTGGAAGAGGGCTTGGTCAAAGGCATCTTCTACCGCCGCGACGATGGCTCTGTGTGGGCCGACCTTACTGCCGATGGTTTGGACGAAAAACTGCTGCTCCGCGCCGATGGCACATCGGTTTATATGACGCAGGACATCGGCACCGCCAAACAACGCTACAGCGAATTTCCGATAAAAAAGATGGTCTATGTGGTCGGCAACGAGCAAAATTACCACTTTCAAGTGCTTTCGCTTCTGCTCGACAAACTCGGTTTCGAGTGGGGCAAAGAGTTGGTGCATTTCTCGTACGGCATGGTTGAACTGCCCGAAGGCAAAATGAAAAGCCGCGAAGGCACGGTGGTCGATGCCGATGACCTGATGGACGAGATGGTGGCGCAGGCCCGCGAAACATCGCGCGAACTCGGCAAACTGGACGACTGTCCCGCCGACGAAACCGAAGCCGTGGTTACGATGGTGGGCTTGGGCGCGCTCAAATACTTCATTCTGAAAGTCGACCCGAAGAAAAATATGCTCTTCAACCCGAAAGAGTCCATCGATTTCAATGGCAACACAGGGCCGTTCATTCAGTACACGCACGCCCGCATCAAATCGGTGTTGCGCCGCGCTGCCGACATGGGCATTGTGCCGCAGATGGCCGAAAACACGCTCGCCATTTCCGATAAGGAGACCTCGCTTGTGCAACTTTTGGCGGCTTTCCCAGCCATCGTCAAGCAGGCAGGCGACGAGTTTAGTCCCGCTGTGGTGGCCAACTACGCCTACAATCTGGTGAAAGAGTACAACCAATTTTATCACGATTTTCCGATGCTGAAAGAGAACGATGCTGCGCTGCGCAATTTCCGCCTGCTACTCTCGGCCACTGTCGCCAAAACCGTCAAAAACGCCATGAGCCTGCTCGGCATCGATGTTCCAGAACGCATGTAAAATTAGTGAGAAGTGAGAAGTGAGGAGTGATGCGGCAAGCCGCAATTTCAAATTTCAAATTTCAGATTGTTAGTCGCAAGTAGCAAGTCGCAAGTAGCAAGTAGCAAGAATAGATTTTAAGAAGATAGAACATAGAACATAGACTAAGGCCAAGACAACTTGAAACTTGAAACCAGAAACAAATAAACAATAGAAACAGCGCATAGTGACGACCAACTGCAGAAAGTTGTGGCGTGCGAAACTTTATGAACTTTATAACTTTATAAACTTGATGAACTTCTTATCAACTCATCAACTCATCAACTTTTCAACGACCAATCAACCCAAACTGAAATTTCTTTCTCTTGCTACTTGCTACTCATATCTTGCTACTAAAAATTTTTTCTGCAAAAATTCTTTTTCGTAAAAAAGTTGTATCTTTGCATTGCTAATTAACCAAAAAACAAAAACTATGGCACATGTAATTACAGACGATTGCGTCGCTTGCGGCACTTGCATCAGCGAATGCCCAGTCGAAGCCATCTCCGAGGGCGACATCTATGTCATCAACCCGGACATCTGCACCGATTGCGGCACTTGCGCAAGCGTTTGCCCATCGGAGGCAATCCACCCTGCTTGATGCGTTCGCACCATCAGACACGACAAAGCCGCCCTTCGCAACGAGGTGCGGCCTTTGTATTTTTGCCGCTGCTACAATAAAAAAAGCGTTTCGCCGTTTTCAAAAATAGGGTGAAAAAGTTATCGCTCATAGTGCTGACCTTGGTGTGTGCCACAGCGGCGCGCGCGCAAGACAACCTGCCGATGGTGGATTACAAAACAATCCATTTTGGCTTTACGCTCGGCATGAATTTCATGGATTTTGGCTTTACGCAGAGCGCAAAAGTTATCGATGGCAAGGTCTATAGTGCCGATGTGTCGCTACTGATCCCAGGCTTCACTGTGGGCGTTATCGGCGATGTGCGCATGGGTAACTACTTCAATTTCAGGCTTGTACCAGCCTTTCATCTGGCCGACCGCACCATCTCCTATTCCAACAATGTGGACGACGAAATTTTGACGACCAGCGTGAAATCGACCATGATTGGCGTGCCAGCCTACATCAAATTCAATGGGCCGCGCATCCGCAACGCTCGTCCCTATTTGCTGTGCGGCGGCGGCGTGATGTTCGACCTCGGGCGCGACCGCCAGCAGCCCGTTTTGCTGAAAATGCTCGACTATTTTGTGGAGTTCGGCGGCGGCTGCACCATCTACCTTAAATACTTCCGCCTGTCGCCCGAAATCAAATACTCAATCGGCTTCAACAATGTGCTGGAGCCGTGGGAGTCGCGCCAAAACGACGCTCTCGCGCCCACCGACGACAAATTTACGCTGGCTATCAGCAAACTGACTTCGCGCATGCTCACCATCACATTCAATTTCGAGTAGTCGAAATTGAGCCGCCGTGTCAAATTATTTCTTACCTTTGCAAAAAGTCAAAAAAAACATTTTATGAGGAAAATAATTGGGCTTTGTCTGCTCTGCGGCTTGCCGTGGTTGCTCGCAGCGCAGCGCAACATTACCGATGTTTCGACATCGCTCGACGGCACACGCAAAATTCTGCGCATCGAAACGGCCGATGGCGGTCGCCTCTACGAATGCCGCGCGGTGGTGGCCAACCGCTTCGATACGCTCGAAATCGCTACACTGACGCAGTGGGCGGCGGGCAGTCGGCTCATCACACCGAGCATCAGTTGCGATGGGCGCACGCTGCTCTTCGCTTCCGACAAAAAATCGCCCGACAAATTCGACCTTTACAGTGCGCGCTTTTCGGCGGGTGCGTGGCAAACGCCCGAACCTTTCCCAGCCGCCATCAACACGCCCGAATCGGAGGAGAGTCCGTCGCTTGCGGGCAATGGGCGGATACTCTATTTCATTCGCCGCACGCCGCCCGAAGGACGCAACGCCAAGGAGAAGACCGAACTTTTTCGTGCTTTGCAAAACGAACACGGGGAATGGAGCAAAGTGGAGGCCATCGTGCCGCCCATCAACGACGAGCAGGAACTCACGCCGCACATTTTGGCCGACAACAAAACGCTCTTTTTCGCTTCTAAACGCCCGCTCGACGGCAAAAAAAGCAAAGGCACAGCCATCTATTGCGCACGCACTCTTGTGGGCAAAGAGTGGTATCAACCGACGCTGATTTGTGGTGTCGAAGAACGAAATTTTGTCAATCCCGACTACGATTACCGCACCGATAAATTGACCGTTACCGAGATAAAAACCGTCAAAAAACAACTGATTTACAGTCAGATAGATGCGCAAACCAGCGAACGCGCGTTGCCGATGTGCGTGGCGGCTGGCGTGGTGGTCGATAAGGCGCGGCAACCGCTCGCCGATGCGTCGATAGAGATTGTGGACGACATCACTTCGCAACTTTTTATGCGCGCAAACACCGACGACGACGGCAAATTCATCGTGCCGCTGCCAAAGGGCAAACGCTACCGCCTCGATTTTACTAAAAATGGCTATTCGCACCACTATAAAACCGTCGATGCTTCCGATTTGACCGAAACCGTTTGGACAAACGACACCATCGGGCTGTTCGATAGGCTGGAATTGCAGTTCAACCTGTTCGACAGCGAGATGTTCGAGCCGCTGAAACAGCCTGTGGTAACGCTCAAAAACCTGTCCGATGCGCAGCAAACCGTGCTCGAAAATGCGGCGGTGGCGCAGGGACGCTATATCGTGGCGCTGCCGTTGGGCAAGGTGTACGAGCTGACTTTTGCGCAGCCGAATTTTGTGCCGTTCAATTTTCTAATCGACACCGAAAAGTCGGTGCAGTTCAGCGAGAGCGAAATCGATGTGGCGTTGCAGCCCGACAAGTCGGCGTTGGCGTTTGCGGTGCTGTCGCAAACCGACGAACGGCCTGTGGCGGCGCGTGTGGTTTTTCAAAATCTGAGCCGAAAGGAGCGTTACGAAATCGCTACCGACTCCACAACGCAAACGCACGAAATCAGCCTGCGCATGGGCGAATCGTACCGTATTGCGGTGCAGGGCAAAGGACATTTTGCCTACGAAACGCAGATCGATGTGTCGTCCGAAAAGTCGTTCCAGCGCACATTTGCATTGCAGCCGATACTAGAAAATCAGAGCATCAGCCTATCGAACATCTTGTTCGAAACTGCTTCGGCGGAACTCATGTCGCGCTCGTTTGCGCCGTTGGACGAACTCGTGGAGTTCATGCGTCTCAACCCGACGGTGCAAATCGAACTTTCGGCGCACACCGACAATGTGGGCAACGATGCCTACAACCAGCGTCTGTCCGAGCGGCGCGCACAGTCCACCGCCGATTATTTGGTGTCGCAAGGCATTGATTCACAGCGCATTATTTCGGTCGGATATGGCAAAACAAAACCTATTGCGCCCAACGATACGGAAGAAAATCGCAGTAAAAATCGCCGCGTAGAGATGAAAATCGTGAAAATCAATTAAAGGGGGAATCGCTATGCTTCGCAAAAATATAATTATCGTAATTGCTTTATTGTCAGCGGTTTGCGCTTGTGCCGACGAGTACGACCGCCTGCTCGAAAAGTATGCCGATGCCGATCCGTCGGTGGCGGTTTCGGTGCTGAAGGAGTTTCAGAAAAAGTATCCCGAAATGGGGCATGTCTATATGGCGTTGGGCGACCTGTCGGAGCAACTGGCCGATGGGCTGAATCCTATCACCAATTATGCCACACTGTCGCAGTATCTGTTTGAAACACAGTTGTTTTACGGAAATTGCGCGCACTTTGCTACCGACGACGAGGTGCGCAGCCACAATGCCCATTATCGCCAGTCGATGGGCTCCGACCAGCGCGTTACGATGCAATCGCTGGTGCCGTTTCTGACCGAGAAACGCCGTCGTGCCATCGAGCGGAAAGCCGCTGTCGATGCGCTGTACCGCGCTTTTTATGGCATGGTCGATAGTTACAACGGCTGCGTGGAGGCGTTTTTTCGCTTTTGCCAAAAATACCCGAACCGCAAAGATGCGCTGCTGCTTGCCGACAAGGGCGACTTGCTACTGCTCGATACGCTCGGTGCGAGATACGGCGATTTCATGGCGGCGCAACAGCGTTTTCTCGCCCAACTCGATAGCCTGCCGATAGCGGGCTACCAACCGCAATTTACGGTGAAAAGCATCGATTTCTACCGCTTGGACGGCCTGAATACCTCCGATTTTCTGCGCAACGAAATCTCTCTTTGGAACTACGCCGAGTGGGTGCAGGCGTTCAAAAACGGCCAACTGCCCGAAGTGCAGCAACTGCGCAACGACATCGACGCGCAGACGCACACGCTCACACGCCTCTACGGTCGCTGGATAACCTCGACCGACACGCTGCGGCAACTCCCTTTTGCTGCGCCACCACGCGCCTTGTGCAACCGCATCAACCTGTTCGATTACCAGTCGCCGCTCTTGCCCTATTTCGATTTTCAAGTAGAAGCGGTCAATCTGGCAATGGCGTGCCATCGGCCTGAAAATGCGCGCTGTGCCGACCCCGAAAAGTTGCTGGAGCAGGCCAAATGCGTGTCCGACTTGCAGCGGCGTTTGGCACGCTTGCAGTCGGCTTATGCCGATTTTTCCGAAAAGTCGCAAAACCCCATTTCACTCGAAAAACATCGGGCGTGGGTGCGCAAGTTTTTCCTCAACGGCATTGGCGAACGCATGGACGAAATGTTGCACACCGCCGAAAAATCTGTACTTGAAAGTGCTAGCAAATTGCAGTACAATGTACTGCAAACTGACAGCATTTGTATTGCAAAATGCAGTCAAAAACCGTCTGCGTTCAAACCGTCGGTTGCCACCGAAAATCTTCGCTATTGCCTATACGACGACATCGCCAAAACGCTACTTTTGGCCTACGCCGCCGACAGCAACATCGCTCTGCGCTGCGTCGATGGCGATGGACGCGAACTGTGGCGCACCAGTTACCCGATTGCTGGCAGGCTCATCGATTTGATTCCTGTTGGCGACAAGTTTTGGCTCTTTACCGACGCTGGCGGCGTGGCGGTGCAGTGGGTCATCACGCAGGGCGGACTGCCAGTGGCACAGCGGCCTCTGCCCGATTTCGACGGAGTGCGTCTTTTGCGTGCCATCAAACTGAATGCCGAAACCATCGCGTTGGTCGGCGACCGCAGCGGTACAGCCATCTACCGCGAATTCCCCACCGATTTTTGAATAGTGTAACCAAAATTTTTGTATATTTGCAAGCACAAAACGGACAAAATTATGGAAGCAGGATTGACTAGTGCACAGTTGCATTTGGTAAAACTTTTTTCGTTTGTAAAAACAAAAACCGCCTTCAGCGAGTTGCAAGATGTTTTGATGCAATACTACGCAAAAGAGGTTGATAGGCAGATGGATGCCTTGTGGGACAGCGGCAAACTCGATGCAGACAAAATGAACCAAATCCGAACTGCCCACATCAGAACGCCATACAAATGAATCCGCTTGTTGCAAAATTCTTGGCGTAGCCAAACACCAAAAGCGAGCACCCCAAATTGGGATTGCTCGCTTTTGGTGGCGGAAAGTGAGGGATTCGAACCCCCGGAACAGTTACCCGTTCACCGCATTTCGAGTGCGGCCCGATCGACCACTCCGGCAACTTTCCGAAAAGCGGTGCAAAGGTACGGCTTTTTTTCTAATGCGCAAAATTTTTTTCAACTTTTTGCAAAAAAGCGGCCGGCACCACACACTAGTAAGAGTGTGTTTTTTCATTTCTCTTACTTTTTTCTTGCACTTTTTGCGATTTTTCTTGCCAGTTTTTGCCTTTCAAAAAGTGTTAAAATGGCATTTTTGCACTTTTTTTTGTTAAAAATGGGGGGGGGCAAGTATTTGATAATCAGTAAGTTGCAACTATATTTGGCGTTTGTTTGGACGATATGCTATTAAATTGTAACTTTGTAGATGAATAATCAACCCAATTTACTAAACAAAAATTTTTTTATTATGAAAAAGATTTTCTTTGGGTCTGCCATGCTGGCCGTTTTGGCACTGGTAGGCTGCAAAAAAGAACAGAGCCAGTTCACACTCGATGGTCTGGCAGGTGTAGCAACTGTGCAAGGTAAGGTAACTTACGATATGGGCACAGTGGACAATAGTGGCGTTATCGTTACTAGCAATGTGGTGACCAAAGAGGGCGCAACCGTGTTGTTGAGCGTAAGCTACAGCGACTATGGTGGAACAGGTACAGGCCAAAAGCAGTACACCGTTACTACCGATGCCGAAGGTAAATATGTGTTCCAAGTGCCAGTGGGCGTTACGCCAATATCGTCGGCGAAAGTAGAGGTGTTGCCTTTCAATGGTAGCAAAGGCGAGGTAATCGATGGGCAGGTGATAAGCATAGAAAATGCCCTGTTTGACCAACTCGAGTATCTCGACGGCAAGACAGAAGAGGTGTCGCTCGAAAACCAAAAGGTAGAGGTACGCAACATCAAGGTGTCGTCTAACAGCACGCTCGACAAGACCAAAATCGGCGAAAAATCGTTTGTTGTCAGCGGTAAAGTAGAGTCGAAATCCGAAACATGGTCCGACAAAGACAATTTGACATACGGCTTGAAACCAACAACTGCTGTTGTTGCTAATCGCACGGTGAAAATAACGCTTTCGCACACCGATGCTGTCGATTATCCGCAAACACTCTCTTACACCACCCAAACTAATGCTGAAGGCGTTTATTCGCTTTCTGTCAAAATTTTCGATGCTTGGGAGTACGAGAAAGTGCAGGTGAAAGTAGAAGTGCCAGCCTACTATGTGGCAGAATCGGCCAACGATGACATGAAGTACAAACACCTTTACTATTTGAGCGATGCAACAGATGTGTCGAAAACACAATATCTCTATGGCATTTTCCAAAAGGGCGAGATGTCGGCTCCTGTTAGTGCTTTGGCAAAAGAGATTGGTGTGAGTGTTGGCAACATACCTCTAGTATTTACGCCTGACCAACAGCCTGTTTATGGCATTAACAAGCACAAAAAAGACGAGACGGTACTATATGTGTCGTACAATCTCTACAGTTGGACATTGGAGTTCATCGATTGATTGATGCCGTTTTTTATAATAGATTAAATAGACTACGACTATGAAAAAGATAGTAAGTTGCCTTTTGGTGGCGATGCTGGCTCTGCCAGTGTTTGCCCAAGAAGCAGCAGTGGCAGAAAAAAGCGACTACCTGCCCAAGGCAGGCGACTTTGCCATTGGCTTCAATTTGAACCCATTTACCGACTATATCGGTAAGTTGTTTAACGGCAGCACCAATGCCTCTATCGACAACGAAGCGATAGGCGGCTCGGGCTTGCTGTGGAACAAAGACCTGTCGAGCGTGGCTGCGCCATTCCCGCTGGTTTCTATTCAGGGCAAGTATATGCTCACCGATCAGTTGGGCATTCGTGCCAACATTGGTTTGCTGCTCAACCGCACTCACAAACAGGAGTATGTGTTGGACGAGGCTGCCTTGGCACTCGACCCACTGTCGCGCGAAAAGGTGATCGACTCGTACAAATTTGCTCGTACTGGCGGTAGCCTTTCGGCTGGTGTTGAGTACCGTGTAGGTCAGCGCCGTGTGCAGGGCGTGTTTAGCGGCAGTCTGCTGTATGCGTTCTACACCCAAAGCAAAAAATACGACTACGGCAACGGAATTACGGAGGTAAATCAAAAACCTGAAAGTGCCAGTTGGACAACTTGGGAATCCATTAGTTCGGCTATGCCAAATGCACGCGCTCTCAAAGACTACAACGGCAATGGCACGCACACTGTTGGTTTGGCTGGTAGCATAGGCGTTGAGTGCTTTGTTGCTCCGAAAATTGCGCTGGGTGCCGAGGTCAATCTCGCGCTGCTCTACACATGGACGCCCAACAAGTATGTAGAATACGAAGGTTACAACACGCTGAATAGCAAGGTAGAGAATTTTACCGACCTGAAAGCCCCGAAAACAAGCGATTTCGTGTTTGGCACGCAAAACATCGGTGCAAACCTCTACATGACCTTCTACTTTGGCAAAAACTAAACTTGCCATTGGTGCATAAACAGTTCCGCTGTCCGCTTTTGGGCAGCGGAATTTTTTTTGTAAATTTGCAGAAGGAAAGGTGAGAGGTTATAGGTGAGAGTTGATAGGAGAAACTATGACTATTGACTATGACCTCGGTATCTGCAACTAACTGCAGTGTCCAAGTCTATATTCTATCTTCTTAAAATCTATATTCTGAAAAATGAAAGATAAAATCGTCTATTTTTGTAAGGAGTGCGGTGCCGATTATCCGAAGGCGTATGGGCGTTGCCCTGCGTGTGGCGCGTGGAACTCGTTTGTGGAGCAGAAGGTGCAGAAGAGCGTTGCGCCGAAGGTGGTGGCGCACGGTTTTGTGAACACCAACGGCGGTCGGCCTGTGCGTGTGGACGAGGTGGAGGCGTGCGCCGAAATGCGCATCGACACGCACAATGCCGAACTGAATCGCGTGCTTGGCGGCGGTCTTGTGCCAGGGTCGTTGGTGCTGATTGGCGGCGAGCCGGGCATCGGCAAAAGTACGCTGGTGCTGCAAGTGGCACTGCGTATGGCGGGCAAAAAAATTCTGTATGTATCAGGCGAGGAGAGCGTGAACCAACTGAAAATGCGTGCCGAGCGCGTGGGCAAGATGGAGAGCACTTGCTACATTGTGAGCGAAACCTCGTTGGAACGCATTTTCGAGCATATTCGCACAGTGTCGCCCGATGTGGTGGTGGTCGATTCTATTCAGACCATCTCGACCGATGCGGCGGAGTCGTCGCCCGGAAGCATTTCGCAGGTGCGCGAGTGTTCGGCGGCGTTGCTCAAATTTGCCAAAGAGAGCGCCATTCCTGTGCTGCTCATCGGCCACATCACGAAAGAGGGCAGCATTGCAGGCCCAAAAATTTTGGAGCATATTGTCGATACTGTGTTGCAGTTCGAGGGCGACAGGCACTACCTTTACCGCATTTTGCGCGCCAACAAAAACCGTTTTGGCAGCACCGACGAACTGGCGATTTTCGAGATGCAGCAGAGCGGCTTGCGCGAGGTGTCGAATCCGTCGGAACTGCTGCTCACACGCAACAACGACGGTTTGAGCGGCATTGCCATCGCTGCGATGGTCGAAGGCGTTCGACCGTTTCTGATCGAGGTTCAGGCACTTGTGAGTACGGCCGCCTACGGCACGCCACAGCGTTCGGCCACGGGCTTCGACATTCGGCGCATGAACATGTTGCTGGCGGTGCTCGAGAAGCGCGCGGGTTTCAAACTGATGCAAAAAGATGTGTTTTTGAACATTGCTGGCGGCCTGCGTGTGAGCGATCCTGCGGTCGATTTGGCGGTGTTGGTGGCGGTGTTGTCGTCGAATTTGGACATGACGGTCGATAACACGATTTGCGTTACTGGCGAGGTCGGCTTGTCGGGCGAAATTCGTCCTGTCAATCGGGTAGAGCAGCGTATTGCCGAAGCGCAGAAATTGGGTTTCAAAAAGATTTTAGTGCCAGCATTCAATCGCGAAAAATTGGCCAAAACCAACTGGAAAATCGAAGTCATCGGCGTGAAACGCGTCGAAGAGGCATTTCGGGTGCTGTTTTCGGAATGAAAGGTTATAGTTGAGAGGTTATAGTTGAGAGGTTATCGTTTAGAGGTTAGAGAAAATAGACAATAAGAGCATAGACTTTTTAATTACCCAATTTCTTAATTTTCAATTATCTAATCAAATTGGGTGGTGTTGGAACGCGAAAATTCATAATTCTAAATTCAAAATTCTTAATTAAACGAAGGCTTTTCCCCCCTTCGGGGGAAATGGGAAAGGGGACTACAAAAGAAAATTAACAATAAATAATGAACAATGAATAATAATCGGCGGCGTTTCAAATACCGAAAACTTGAAACCTAAAATTTGAAACTTGAAACCCTTGACCAATGCGTTAAACTAACTCATCAACTTTTCAACTCATCAACTTTTCAACTCCTCAACTTTTCAACGACACATTTCGCACTTTTTCGCAGATTTTCTGAAAAACATTTGGCGGTTACGAAAGAAAAATTGTGCGTTTTCGTTTTTGGCGCACACATGCGCTCAATCGAAATTTAATTGCTATCTTTGTCCCGAAAAACGAAGCGAACTTCTCTTGATATGAAAAAGATACTTTTCACCATCGCCTTGGTTGTGGCGGCGTGCGCTGTTCGTGCCGAATCGCCCTCCATTTTTGAGTCGCTGGCTACGCCCGATTCGGTTACTGGTGCGGCCGTTGTGGTCTATCAGGATTCGCTGTTGCGCCACGCCGTCGAGGTGCAGCAGTTGCACGGTGCCGATGCAAGTTTGCGCGGCTTTCGGGTGCAACTCTTTTCGAGCAACAACGCCCGCACCGCTCGTGCCACAGCATTCAAAGTAGAAAAAACTGTGCGCGAAAAACTGCCACATTTGGCCGTGTATGTTACCTACACATCGCCCTTTTGGAAAGTGCGCGTGGGCAACTGCGTGTCGAACGACGACGCACAGCGGTTGCGCCAATACATCATCGAGCAGTTGCCGCAGTTTCAGGCCGAAACTTATGTCGTGCCCGACCAAATTTTGCTGAATCAATGATTTTTAGTCGCAAGTAGCAAGAAGCAAGAATAGATTTTAAGAGCATAGAATATAGAGCATAGACAAAATTAGTGTGAAAGTCTATAAAGTGGAAAGTTTATAAAGTTTATGAAGTGTGAAAGTAGGGACACACCGAGTGCGTCCGAACGATTCAACGATTAAACACTTCAACAATTCAACAATTCAACAAAACAGAGAAACAGCGCGAAGCGCGAGAATTTTTGCGATTAGCGAGAGCAGAGTCAAACTCGTTTGAACTATGCCGAGCGTAGCAAAAATCTTGCGAAGCAGAAACTTAGAAACTTAGGAACAATTCCATAAATCCCGTACGACGAACTCCATTGTTTGTTAAAATTACAAAAACAGGAAACTTATCGCACTCCCTAACGAGTATAGAACAGAAATTCTGATGACAGAAGAGATAGCCGAACATTACCGCCAGATAATTGAGCTGCTGGGCGAAGATGCCGAACGCGAAGGGCTGCGAAAAACCCCGATGCGTGTGGCAAAGGCCATGCAGTTCATCACGCAGGGCTACGCTCAAGACCCCGAAGAGGTGTTGCGTAGCGCCATGTTCCACGAAGAGTATCGCCAGATGGTTGTGGTCAAAGACATCGAATTTTTCTCGATGTGCGAACACCACATGTTGCCGTTTTTTGGCAAGGCGCATGTGGCCTATATTCCCAAAAATACCATCACTGGATTGAGCAAAATAGCGCGTGTAGTCGATATTTACGCCCACCGCCTGCAACTGCAAGAGCGGCTCACCACGCAGATAAAAGAGTGCATACAGCGCACACTCGACCCCATGGGCGTGATGGTGGTGATAGAGGCGCAACACATGTGTATGCAGATGCGCGGCGTGCAGAAACAGCACTCCATGACCACCACCTCCGACTTCACTGGCGCTTTCCGCAACGCCAAAACTCGCGAAGAATTTTTCCAACTCATCAGGAGCGGTAATGTCTAGATTTCTAATTTCTAAATTTCTAGTTTTCGATTTGCATATTTGGTAAATTCGGCAATCTGGAAACAAACAACGCCTCCGAAATTTCGGGGGCGTTGTTGTGGTGTGTGTAGCCAACGGCTGTACCAAATTTTGGTGCGGGCATTGGCTATTTGTGCGCTGTTAGCGGACGCTGACTTTCACAATTTTGCCGTTCGTTTTTACGACATAGATGCCGTTGAGTGTGCCGTTTTGCGCGGTTACCTCGATGCCTGTGAGGGTGTAGATGCGCAGGTCGCGACCATTGGTGTAGATGGTGCCGTTGTCGGCAAAGACGCTGATGGCGCTGTCTTCTTCAACAAGGCGTGTGGGCGTTTCGCTCTTCTTGGTGAATTTCAAGTACCAGTTGTTGTCGCCCGAGTCGCTGTAGATGCTGAATGTGCCTTTTGCACCACCTTCGCCGCCTACCGACGAGAGAGCAACGGTTGCGCTCTTTTCCTCGACAAACTTAGGATCGCCGAAGCCTTTGTTGTAGGCCACATAGCATTTGTAGTCGCTGATGTCGGCGGGCAGCGTAACCTCTGCCGTCGTCCATTCGGTGGTTGCGCCCACTTGCGTCAGGGTTACAACCTCCCAAACAGCACCCTCTTCTTCGATGCCGTAGGTTACATTGTATTTGTACTCGGCAGGGGCTGTTTTGGTCAGTGCGCACTCCAGACTTGTTTTGGGGTTCAGCGTGAAGGTAACGGTGTAGTAGCCATCTTCTGTTACATCGATTGTTTTGTTCGACTCGTCAGTAGGGAAATCCTGCACGCCCCACGCATGGTTGGCCACCGATTTGTAGTTGTATGTGCCAACATTCAGAGCGACATTCGTTTTTGTGAGTGTCCAAACGCCTGCGGCTTCGGTCATGGTATTGGCGGCATCGTTCAAGTCCCAATCGCTGCCCAGCAGATCCTTGTCGCCCACGATGGTGTAGTTTTCGACTTTTATTTTAGCCACAGCGGTGAGGCTGCCCGTTTCGCCCGTAAGGTCGAGCGTGAAAGTTACATCGTAGTTGCCAGCCGCCTTAATATCGAGCATGTTGTTGCCCGACCCTGGATACTCTTTTACGCCCCAAGCGTGGTTGGCTGCCACTTTGTATTGGTATGTCTGTACTACGAGTGCCACATTCTCTTTGGTCAAAGTCCAGATATTCGAACCTTCGGCGGTTTCTACCATGTCGTTGGCGGTAGCGGTAACATCAAATTCTGTTTCAGTACCCATGAGTTCTTTTGTGCCAGCCACGGTGTACGAGGTGATGGCTACAACGCCACCAAAGTCGCCCGTTACGATGATTTTTTGCGTCGATGCGTCATATTTAATCTCCACATCGCTATCGGTCGAGGTGGTAATTTCGATATTGTCCGAACCCTCCACGCCTTTGCTGCTGTTTTCGGTATCGACATAACTAAATCCGAGCCACTGACTATCAAACACCACTTTGAAGGTGATTTTTGTGTTGGCTGCCACATTTGCGAGTGTGATGGTATTGTCGTACATCGGCATTTGTTTTCCTGCTTCCCAGCCAAGTCCTTCGATGCCCGAGCCAGCAAGGTAGCATTGGGTGGTTACGGTAACATTCAGCGTCTTTTCGGCCGACTCCTCGCCAGCAGTAGCCACCACTTTCAGCACATAAACGCCCACCTGTTTCGGCACCGTGTACGAAGTGCCAGTGATAGGCGTAAAATCTTCTGCGTTTGGTGCTTTCACCGAATATGTTATCGTTGGTGTGGCCGAGAAATTTTTGTATGTGGCAGCCAGTGTAATCACATCGCCTACCGTTGCTGTAGAAGCCACACCATTGAATGCAACGCTCGGTTCGGTTGTTGGGCAGTCGGTCGAGGTAACGGTCTTTTTGCCCGTAGCATTGCCCAAAACATAGCAGTCGCTGGCCGTTACGCCTTTCACATCTTCTGTTTGGCGTGCATCGCCGTTCCAGCCATTACCATTTACCACAATAAAGTTAATGGTGGCGGCATGTACGGTGTAACTGTACCAGTTTTCGCCTTCCGAGGCCATCTCGGCAATTTTTCCATCTGTTTCAGTTATCCAGTAGTAAAGATTTGGTGTAACGGTGTCGTCCCAACCTGTCATGCCTGTAGGAATCTGCACGCGAATGGTGATGTCGGTGGCGGCAGGTGTTACAGTGAGTGTCTGCTCTTTTTCGGCCGACTCCTCGCCAGCGGTAGCCACCACTTTCAGTGTGTAAGTACCTGCCACGCTTGGCGTGTACGCAGTGCCTTCGATAGCCGTAAAACTGGTAGCATCAGGCACTTTCACCGAATAGGCGTACGAAACCTCGCCACTGAAATTTTCGCTGGTAGCACTCAATGTGATTTCGGTATTAACCTCAACCGAAGTAGGAACCTCTGCACCGAATGCCACACGCGGAGTGGTAACCGTGTAGGTCGACCAAGCACCGTCGCCGTTGCTCCAAGCACCATCTGCTACTGTGTAGCAATTCTTTCCATCGGTTGGAATGGTTAAATCGTTGGTTTGATTCCATGTGTTGTTTTCTTCTGTCCAACTTGGCGAAGTCGCCGCAGGATTGTGGCGCACAAAGATAACTGTTGTAGCGCCATCAGGCACAATGGCTTCGTAATGAGTGCCATCGGCACTTGTCAGAAAATCTGTCCAAGCGGCTGTTGTAACTGTTCCGCCAAAATAATGCGCGGAGAACTTGGCGTTATCCTGTGTCCAATTGCTATTTGGTACAAGATAGAGCGTTCTGGCACTCAGCGAACATGCGCAAGCGAGTGTGAACAGAAAAAGAAAGTGTTTTTTCATAGTAAAATAAGGGTTAAAAGGTTGTTAATTAAAAAATTCATGGTATAAAACTTCGCTCCAAAGGTAGGTACTATTTTTGAAAAAAACAAATCTTCGGCACATTTTTTTTCGCAACCCGCAAAAAAAGTAGTACTTTTGTGAAAGTTTTTTCATTTGAAAATTTGAAAAATTGAAGATTTGAAGATTGCGCCGCTTTTGGACGCAAAAATTCATAATTCTAAATTCTGAATTGAATAAAAACCCTACCCCTGCTTCGCAGGTACTCCCCTTGAAAAGGGGAGAGGACTGAACCAATTTGTGTGCGAACCTGTCCCCTTTGCAAGGGGACGAGAAAAACGGCAGTTTTTCGGGCGGGGTTATGAAGCCAATGAAAAATGAACAATAATTACGACATTTCGGCTACCGAAAACCAGAAACTTTGAAACCAGAAACTTGAAACAGCGCGAAGCGCGAAAAACTTAGAAACATAGAAACAAAAATTGCGACAGCAATTTTGAGAAACTAGAAACTAGAAATTAGAAATCCGAAGGTCTTCACCAATGCGTTAAACTAATCAACTTTTCAACTCATCAACTCATCAACCAAAATTTAGAAACAGCGCAAAGCGCGAGAAACATAGAAACGCGCGCAGCGCAATTTGAAATTCTGAAATTTTAATAAGTATGTCATTACAGTGTGGAATTGTGGGATTGCCCAATGTGGGTAAATCAACGCTTTTCAATTGCTTGTCGAATGCGAAGGCGCAGTCGGCCAATTTTCCGTTTTGTACCATCGAGCCGAATGTGGGCGTTATCACTGTGCCCGACGAGCGGCTCAACCGTTTGGCAGAACTCTGCAAGCCCGAGCGCGTGGTGCCGACCACAGTCGAGATAGTCGATATTGCGGGCTTGGTCAAGGGCGCGAGCCAAGGCGAAGGGCTGGGCAACAAGTTTTTGGCCAACATACGCGAAACCGATGCCATATTGCATGTGTTGCGCTGTTTCGACGACCCGAATGTGGTGCATGTCGATGGTTCGGTCGATCCTGTGCGCGACAAGGAGACCATCGATGCCGAACTGATAATAAAGGATATCGAAACCATCGACAATCGCATTCAGAAGGTGCAGAAGCAGGCGCAGTCGGGCGGCGACAAGCAGGCCAAAGCCGCCTTGGCGGTGTACGAAAAGTTCAAAGCCGCCTTGGAGCAGTTCAAGCCAGCGCGCTCGGTGGTGCTTGAGTCGAAAGACGAGCAAGCCATTGCCCACGACCTGTTTCTGCTCACCGCCAAACCCGTGATGTATGTCTGCAATGTGGACGAAGCCTCGGCCATCAGCGGCAACCAATATGTCGAGGCGGTGCGCCAAGCCGTGAAAGACGAGCGCGCCGAGGTGCTTGTGGTGGCCGCCAAAATCGAGTCGGACATTGCCGAACTCGAGACTTACGACGAGCGGCAACTCTTTCTCGAAGAGATTGGACTGCAAGAGTCGGGCGTGTCGCGGCTCATCAAATCGGCGTATAACTTACTGAACCTCAAGACTTTCCTCACCGCTGGCAGCGACGAGGTGCGTGCGTGGACTTTCCGCGATGGCTACAAAGCACCGCAGTGTGCGGGCATCATTCACACCGATTTCGAGAAGGGATTTATCCGTGCCGAAGTGATAAAATATGCCGATTTTGTGCATTATGGCAGCGAAGCCGCTGTGCGCGAGGCGGGCAAATTGGCCGTCGAAGGCAAGGATTATCTCGTTCAGGACGGCGACATCATGCACTTCCGATTCAATGTGTAGCGGCAATGGCGCAAAAACTGGCGCATATTGTTTCGGTGCTGCTGCACCCTGTGTGGATGCCGCTCTATGGGTTGCTCATTTTCTTCGGAACGCCTTATAGTCAGATAGTTACCACGCCATCGCAACGCTATTTGCTGTTGGCTGGCGTTCTCTTTTTCACCATTCTGATACCGCTGGGATTTATGTTGGTGCAGATTTGGCGCGGCAAAGCGAGTGGCCTCATGCTGCCCGACCGCTGCGAGCGCCAACGGCCTTACCTCATTACCTTTTTGTCGTATGTCGCCCTCGAATATCTGCTGGCGCTGTTGGAAATCACGCCGTTCATTGTGCTGACGGTGGCGGGATTTGCGGTGGTGGTCGCCATCGTGTACGGCATCAACAGTTTTTGGAAAATCAGCGCACATCTCTGCGGCATCGGCGGTTTGTGCGGCGCATTTTTCGGGCTGTCGTGGATTTTTTATGCCAACAACCTGCCGCTGATGCTCACGCTCGTGCTGTTGAGTGGCCTTTTGGGCTGGGCGCGCCTCGAATGTCGTGCGCACACCCTGCCACAACTCGCCGCTGGCTTCCTGCTCGGCTTCGCCGGCGGGTTTTTGCCAGCAGCAATGCTAATTTAGAGTGAGTAGTGAGAAGTGAGTAGTGAGAAGTGATGCGGTAAGCCGCAATTTCAGAATTTCAAATTTCAAATTAATGGATTAACCAAATCCACAGATTAACAATTAAACTCATCAACTTTTCAACGACCAATCAACCAATCAACTAATCAACTCGTCAACCAAAATGCGCAGTCAATGCAAGAATTATCGAACATACCAAATTCGGAGATAGTTATCTATACCAATCCCGACAATAGTATTCAACTCGAAGTAAAGTTGGACGCAGAGACCGTGTGGCTAAATGTAGAACAGATGAGCCAATTATTTGGCAGGGAAAGAACTGTAATAACACGCCACATCAACAATGTCTTTAGGGAGGGAGAAGTAAATAAATCCTTGGGGTGTGCAAAATTTGCACATACCAAGAATTATGGGCGTAGAGAAGGATTTACGCAGAGTGTTCTGCTTGATTATTATAATCTTGATGTGATCATCTCCGTTGGCTATCGGGTACATTCTATGCAGGGTGTAGCCTTTCGTCAGTGGGCTTCCAAAATTCTCAAAGACTACCTTGTCAAAGGCTATGCCATTAACAAAAATATCCAACTCAAGCACTATCAAGAGTTGAAAGATATTGTAGCACTAATGTCACGAACACTCTCGCTACAGGAGCGACCGACACAAGACGAGTACTCTGGTTTGTTCCGTGTGATAAGCGACTATGTCTATGCATTGGACACCCTTGATCACTACGATTATCAAGCATTGACAGTAGAAAAGACGACCGACAAAGAACCATTCCACGCCACTTATGAGAACGCCATGGAGGCAATTGCCATACTGAAAGAGAAATTCGGCGGAAGTACACTATTTGCCAACGAAAAAGACGACTCCTTCAAGTCAAGTATCGGACAAATATACCAAACTTTCGACAGAAAAGAATTGTATCCGTCTGTGGAGGAGAAAGCCGCTATGTTGCTCTATTTGGTAACGAAAAATCACTCTTTCAGCGATGGCAACAAACGCATTGCAGCGATGTTATTTCTCTGGTTCTTGAGCAACAACGGCATACTCTATGGCGCAGATGGCAACAAACGCATTGGAAACAACACATTGGTGGCGCTCACACTTATGATTGCCGAAAGCCGTACAGAAGAGAAAGATATTATGGTAAAAGTAGTCGTTAATCTCATCAACCAGAATAATCAATAAATTCAATTTTTGCAAGTGGTTTTTAATTATTTGAAAATTGATTTTTCAACCCCTCCCCTGCTTACGCAGGTACTCCCCTTGAAAAGGGGAGATGTAAAACCCCAACAACGGCGCGAACCTGTCCTCTTTGTAAGGGGACGAGCGAAGCGGAGGGGTTTAACCAAATAACCAAATCCACAGATTAACAATTAAACTCATCAACTTTTCAACCAAAAAAGTGCAGCGCGTAGCGCAAAAAACATAGAAACTAAAAAAACAGCGCGAAGCGCGAGAAACAACGGTTGCTGCGTGCAACATTTTGCGGCTCGATAGCGTCATGAATTTAGAGGGGCATACATACGATACGCTCGACGAGATTGTCGAGGGCTGCCTGCGCAACGAACGGTTGGCGCAAAAGCGGCTCTACGATTTGTATGCGGGGCGCATGGCGGCGGTCTGTCTGCGCTATGTGGGCGATAGGGACGACGCGCTCGACCTGATGCACGACGGTTTTGTGAAACTGTTCACCAACCTTGCGCAGTACAACGGCAACGGCTCGTTCGAAGCGTGGATGCGCAAAATTTTTGTGAATGTGTCGCTCGAGCGGCTGCGCAAAAACGACGCTCTGCGCGGTAGCGAAGATGTGAACGGCGCGACTTTTCAGATGGACAACGGCGATGTGTCGGCCATCGAAAAGATGTCGGCCGACGAGATTATGCAGTTGGTGAACGAACTGCCTGTGGGCTTTCGCACCGTGTTCAATATGTATGCCATCGAAGGTTATAGCCATCAGGAGATTGCGGCACGGCTTGGCATCAACGAGGTTACATCGCGGTCGCAGTTTTTGCGCGCACGAGCGGCGTTGCAGGCCAAGATAAAACAACTCTATATTTGATGGGAGGGCTGTAAGTTTCCTATTTTGTAGAAAAATAAAAAACTCGAGTTTCGCAAGTAAAAATTTCTAATTTCTGGTTTCTCAAAATTGCTGGCGCAATTTTTGTTTCTATGTTTCTATGTCTTTCGCGCTGCGCGCTGTTTCAGAATTTCAAATCTTCAAATTTTCAAATTTTCAAATAATAAAATAATTGGAAATTAGATAATTGGGCAATTAAAATCACTTGCGAAAGTTCATCAAAGAATTGTTCTCGAAATACTAACATTTTGGAAGACAAAGAGTTACAACGGATTTTGCAGGAAAAATTTGCCGATTTTTCGGTCGATGTTCCGCGCGACAGTTGGGAGGCGTTGGCCAACCAACTGCCAGCCGTTGCGCCCGACGATGGTTGGTGCGGTGCTTTGTCGGACAAGATGGCGGCGGCCGAAATGCCCGTGCCACACGGCGATTGGAAGCAGATAGAAAAGCGTCTGCCAGCGCAACGCAAAAAGCGGCGCATTGTGCCGTTGTGGGTGTGGAACACCGCCGAAGCCGCTGCTGTGGCGGCCGTGGCGAGTCTGCTGTTGGCACTGCCTGTAGTCAAATATGTGAGTGCGCCCACAGAAACTCCAGCACCGCAATATAGCGCAACGCACACGCTCCCGACGGCAACCGATAGTTTGCCGACATCGGCAAAAACAATCAGCAAAACCGATAAAATTTTTGCAGCAACACACCTGCAAAAGCGTGCGAATGCGCCTGTGGAAGCGGCAGAAACGCAATCCGAGCCAACAGCAACAGAAAACGAAAATGTGCCGACATCGGCAAACAAAATAGAGTCTGAACCGACTGTTTTCGACGAAAAATCGGCAGAAACGGCGCATTATCAGCAAATCGACATTGCCGAAGCCGAACGCCTGATGGCTGAGCAGCAGCAACACTTTTCGGAGTCGCTGGCGGCCGACACACTGACCGAACATCGGCAGAAAAAGGCGAAACGCCGCTCCGACGCGCCCAACGAGGCGGCTACATCGGCGGTAAATGTGGGTCTGCTGGCATCGCTGTCGCCAAACATCAGCCAAATTGTTCACCAGTCGTCCACTTCGATAGGCGGCGCGCACATCGGCACACGCAGCACGACGCGCACCACTTCGCGCCACGATTTGCCTTTCACAGTGGGCATTTCGGTGGGCATTCCGCTCTACGAACGCCTCGATTTGCAGACAGGTTTGAACTACTCGTATGCGCACTCCACATTTAACAAGGCCGACAAACTGCGCGGCATCAATAGCGAGCGTGAGCAGCAGTTGCACTATTTGGGCGTGCCGCTGATGTTGTCGTATCGCATTGTCGATAAGCAAGTTGTGAAATTTTATGTGTCGCTGGGCGGTGCGTGCGAAAAGGGGCTTGTGGCCGACCAGCAGGTGAAGCGTTTCAATGCCGATGGCGTGCTGCTCGTCAACGAAATAGACCACCATTACATCGAAGGTGTGCAGGGGTCGCTCACGGCCAATGTCGGTTTGGGGCTCTGTTTCTACAAAGGAATGTCCATCTATTTCGAGCCAGGTTTCACTTGGTATATTCCCAGCACGCGCTATCCGCAGCCGCCCAATTTGCGCACCGAACACCCCTATAATTTGAGCCTGACCGCTGGTTTGCGTTTCAATGTGAAATAGTCGGCCAAAATTCCGCATTTTTTTGTATTTTTGCACTTTGTTGTCGCTGCGTAGCGACCTGCGTGTGATGAAGCGAAAAATTGTGATATGTGCGCTGTTGCTTTATGCTGTTGTGCCGCTTTTGGCGCAGCCCACCGATTGGCGCGCCGTTTTGACCGATTGGCTCAAAGCGTTTCGCAACGAATATGTCGAGTTGTCGAGTGCGCGCGTCAAACGCCTGAATATCAACGCAAAGACACGCACGATAACGATTTACACCAATTTTGCGGTGAGTGCCGTGCCGTTTCGTCCCGCCACGGTGGAGCAGATGAAACGCGAGGTCGCTGCGCTGTTGGCTGCCGATTATCCGAATTACAAAATAGAAATTTACGCCAACGGCAAAAACATCGAATCGTTGGTGCCGAACGCCTACCGCACCACGCCCGACAGAAGTCGTTTGGCGCAGACCAATCACCAACCGAAGGCGTTTCTCTCTTATCCGTCGCGTCCATACGCCATTACCAACGGTTTGCAGCAGCGCAATATCGCCTTGTGGCACAGTCACGGCTGGTTTTTCGACCAAGAAGATGGGCGTTGGCGGTGGCAGCGTGCGCGCTATTTCGAAACTGTCGAGGACAAATTGACGGCTTCGTATGTGTTGCCGTTCTTGCTGCCGATGCTCGAAAATGCTGGTGCCAATGTGCTTTTGCCGCGCGAACGCGATACGCAGACGCACGAAATCATCGTCGATAACGACAACGACAATGTCAATTTTGGCTCGCTCTACTGCGAAACGGGCGGCGACAACTATTTCGAAAACGGCAACATAGGTTTTTGGCAACAAAAAAGTGCGTATATGCGTGGCGAAAGTCCGTTTGATGGCGGCTCGTGCCGATTGATGCGGACGAGTGCCAACAGCGAAGAGGCTTTTGTGGAGTGGATTCCCGACATTCCCGAAACGGGCGACTATTGGGTTTCGGTGGCATATCCCTACACCGCCAACAACACGGCGGCGGCGCATTATACGGTTTATCACGCAGGCGGACAGACCGAAGTTGTTGTGAACCAAACGATGGGCTTTGGCACTTGGGTCTATTTGGGAAAATTCCGTTTCAATAAAGGTTTGAACGCCGACGACGGCAAAGTGGTGCTTTCGAACCGCAGCAAATCGGGCGGTGTGGCGGTGGCCGATGCGGTGCGTTTTGGTGGCGGCATGGGCAGCATAACGCGTGGCACTGGCCTTGTAGCAGAGGCTGTGAGCGGTCGTCCGCGCCATTTGGAGGCGGCCACTTATTGGCTGCAATGGGCTGGTGCGCCGCAGGAGGTTTATCTCTTTTCGGAAGGCGAAAGCGACTATTCGGACGACATTGCTGCGCGCGGTTTGTGGGTGAATTGGCTCAATGGCGGCAGCGAAAATGCGCCTGCCGCTGTGGGGTTGAAAATTCCTGTGGATTTGGCACTTGGCATACACACCGACGCTGGCTGCCGCACCGACACCGTGGTTGGCACGCTTGGCATCTACACTTCGGCCGATGGCAAAACCACCAAATATCCCACTGGGCAGTCGCGGAGCGTGTCGCGCGATTTGGCCGACTATGTTGCCACTTCGTTTGTGGACGATATGCGCCGCACCTGCGCTCCAGCGTGGACTTATCGCGGCTTGTGGGACAAATCGTATAGCGAATCGCGCCGCCCCGAAGTGCCAGCGATGCTGCTCGAAATGTTTTCGCACCAAAACTACGACGATATGCGTTTGGGGCTCGATCCGCGCTTCAAATTCATCGCTTGCCGCGCCATCTACAAAGGTATTTTGAAATTTTTGGCCGAACAGCACGGTTTTGATTATGTGGTGCAGCCGCTGCCTGTGTCCGATTTTGCGGCGCAACTGTTTGGCGACACGGTGCAACTCTCGTGGCGTGCGGTGCGCGATTCGCTCGAACCAACGGCCACGCCGACGGCTTATGTGGTCTATACACGCACCGACGATGGCGGTTTCGACAACGGTTTTCTGGTGCGCGATAGCGTTTGTCGCTTGGCGGTAGAACCCGATAAAATCTACAGTTACAAAATTGTGGCAGTGAACGCTGGTGGCGCAAGTTTTCCATCGGAAATTCTGTCGGTGTGCCGCAACTCATCGGCCAAGCACACGGTTCTAGTGGTCAATGGCTTTGAGCGTGTGTCGGGTCCCGAAGGCTTTGCCACAGGCGATTTTGCAGGCTTTCCCGATTGGCTCGACGATGCCGTGCCTTATATCGACGATTTGTCGTATGTGGGAGCGCAGCACGAGTTTCGGCGTTCCGAGGCGTGGCGCGACGACGATGCGCCGGGCTGGGGCGCAAGCAACAGCGATTTCGACACACGGATTGTGGCGGGCAACAAGTTCGATTATCCCATTGTGCATGGGCGCGCCCTGCGCAACGCTGGCTACTCGTTTGTGTCGTGCAGCGCAAAAGCCGTCGAACATGGCAGCGTGGCGCTGTCCGACTATCGCGCCGTCGATTGGATTCTCGGCGAGCAGAAGCAGTGCCGTTTTGGGAGCGATACCACGCAGTGGCAGTTCAAGACTTTTTCGGCTGAAAATCAGAAAAAAATCACCGATTTTTGTCTGCAAGGCGGCGCATTTTTCGCCAGTGGCGCACACATTGGCACCGATTTGTGGACGGCAGGCAACTCCACCGAAGCCGACCGCTATTTTGCTCGCGCTGTGCTGAAATTTGTTTGGCGCACCGACCGCGCCACGCAAGACGGTCGTGTGAGCGGTGTGCCATCGCGCCTCTGCCGTATGAGCGGCGATTTCGACTTCAATCAGCGGCTCGGCGAGCAGCACTACTGCGTCGAATCGCCCGACGGCATCGAACCCGCCGAAACGAAAGCCGCCACCGCAATGCGTTACACACAAAACGGCGTTTCCGCCGCCGTCGCCTACCAAGGCATTTACCGCACCTTCGTCTGCGGTTTCCCCTTCGAATCCATCGCCAGCGCCGCCCAGCGCAACGCCCTCATGCAGCAAATAATGCGCTTTTTGGTGGAGTAGGGGAGTCCCCTTATCTATTTCGATTGGTTGGACGCACGCGGTGCGCCCCTACTTCACAAACTTTCAAACTTTTAACTTTCAACTTTCTCACTTTCAACTATTTTTCGTATCTTTGCAGCGTCATTTGGTTTTGGCATGTTGTTGTGCCAAATGAAAAGGGAATCGGGCGAAAATCCCGAACAGACCCGCTGCTGTAAGTTACACAAAACGATTTTTTCGATACAGAGCCACTGCAACGCCACCCAAAAGCGTGTGGGAAGGCATCGAAACGAAGGTAACAAAGTCAGAAGACCTGCCAAGCGACAGCCGACAAAACAGGCTTTCGAGGAGTGAAGCAAGTTGGCAAAAGCCCTCCGTGGGGCATTGCGCAATTTTTTTTCGGAGAAAGAGAACTGTTTTTCGGACAAAAACGATGTAAAATGGTTTTATGTCGAGAAAAAGCGCACATATCGCCCTACTTTTTGCCGTTGCAGGCTGGGAACAAACAGCCCTCGAACCAAACGGCACAGCCATTTCAGCCGACCTTTTGCCGACAGACTTACGACAAGCCTGTCTGTGCTGCATTTGTCCGTAGCGCCACGATGAACAAAATCAAAAAAAACGGAATAACTAACTAACTAATTATCAACTAATTAAATTTTCAAAACAATGAAAAAAATTACTTTTTTTGTGGCGGCAATGTTTGCTCTTGCTGCCAACGCCGAGGTCATCACACTCGACCTCTCCACGGCCACCAATGCGGCAGGAGTGCCTATCGCTTACGAGGACAAAGACATTCCCTGCTATATGGGTAATTTGCGCGCCGTGATGGACAGCACCTTCTCGGAAGACGGACAGTTCTCGCAGATTGAGTTCAACCAAAAAACATTCTTTTTCCAACATTTGCCAAGCGGTAATTCTTGGGGTGGTACTTCGTGGGAAGGTTTCACACTTTCGCGGGTGGCTTCCGACACACTGAACCAATTCGCCTGCATGGCCAAAGGCGGTCTTGTTGGTCAGGGAAATCCGTTCGTAGTTGGCTATTATTCAGCGTATTACGACAATCCATCGGAAAATAAGTATTCAAATCTGATCTCTTTCTTTGGTGAGTACGAACCCATCGAGGTCTATATTTGCCAAAGCGCATACACCTATAAGGCACTGACCGAAGAAGGTTTTTCTCCTGCGCGCAAATTCACCAACAAAGACACGCTGACGCTGGTTATTTCGGCATACGATAGCGACAAAGGGCTGACCAATAGCGTGGAGTACTACCTCGCTGTCGATGGCAAGTTCAACAAGGGTTGGGAGAAAGTCGATCTGTCGTCGCTCGGCGCATGCGATGGGCTTGTGTTCTCGTTCAAATCGACCGATACGGGCAAATATGGCATCAACACTCCGACCTATTTTGCGCTCGAAGGACTGAAAGTGAACAACACCGAAACAGCACTGCACCGCGTAAGCGACAGCAAATTGGCGGTTTACACCAACAACGGCAGCATCGAGGTCGAAAACGCCACCGCGCCTATCGAAATCTACACGCTGCAAGGCTTCCGCCTGCTCACCACCACCGCATCGCACATCGACATCAGCACATGGCCCGCTGGCATCTACCTGCTCAAGTGCGGCAACGAGGCTGTGAAAGTGGTTCGCTAACGACCAGTTAGCAGTTATCCCAAATAAAAAAGTAGAGTCGTTACACTGTGGCGGCTCTGCTTTTTTTTTTTGAATTTTCAACCCTACCCCTGCCATTCGGCAGGTACTCCCCTTAAAAAGGGCTCACCCGATAAATCTAGGGGATTAGGCGTATAACTTTGTGAGTCTGAAAA
>CAVKTI010000027.1:0-30037 GCA_963659365.1 Acutalibacteraceae bacterium
AGCGGCTTGTTTTCGACGAGAAAACAGGCTCGCTCTGTTTTATATGGTCTATTTTCGGCGGAGCGATATGGCATTGTTGGCTGACATAATGGCTGCCGAAAAGGTGCGCACAACATTTGAGGCGCAGCGCGAAATTCGGCTTTATGGCGATGGCAGTTTCTATCGCGCCTACGAGTGGAGTGCGTGGCTCTGTTGCCGCTATGTGAGGCAAAACAAGGTTACGCGGCGGCAGGCGAAACTGCTCGGTAGCGATGTGGTTTACATCGGTTTTCCGCGCACAAGCCTACCGAAATATGTTTTAAGCGGTGCCGAGGTTATAGAAAATGGCGATGGCTCGGTGGTGCTGCGTTTGCCAGAGTCGCTTTTTCCGCCCGAAGCCGAGCGCGAAACACTGCCTACCGACTTTGCCGCATGGCGCGAACATCAGCCCATGGCCGAACCGAAAACAGAGAAGAAACCCGATGCCCCCGAAACGCAAAACACTGTTCAGCCCGTGTTACCAACAGGGATTATGCAACAGTTGCTGGCGTTCCCTATCGAAAGCCGCACACCGATAGAGTGCCTGCTATTTTTGGCAGAAATAAAGCGAAAATTGATGAATTAGTCGCAAGATAAGTGAGGAGTTTTTTAGTTAGAAGTTAGAAGTTAGAAGTGAGAAGTGAGAAGTGAGAAGTGAGCAGTGAAGCGGCAAGCCGCAATTTCAAAATTTCAAAATTTCAAATTTCAGATTTCAAATTTCAAATTGTAGGGACGCACCGAGTGCGTCCGAGTAAAATGAATAATACTCGTAGCCTTTCGGCTACCGACAATTCTTAAATTCTTAAATTCTGAAACTCTGAAATAACAAAGACGCGTGGCTTTTCCCCCTATCGGGGGAAACGGGAAAGGGGGCTACTGCCAAGAAAATTAACAATAAATAATGAATAATAATGCGGCGTTTCGGCTACCGCAATTTGATTTTTTGAAATTTTGAAATCTGAAATTGCTGCGCTGCCGCGCAGCACCCTCCCCCTTGGGGGATTAGAGGGGGTCTTGAACTCTGAAATCTGAAATTAAAAAAAACGAGCCAAATCCAAAGGCAATCCGTTACACAAGAGTGTAAAAACGAAACGCAAAACGCCGATATGCTTTTTGTAGTTGCAAAATTCGTATCTGCGTCAGTATCAGGCGATTGCCGAATATGTTGAGCGTTGTTTTTCTCCCTGCGGCGGGCTATCGCAACAACGACAACCTGAACAACGCAGGCAACAACGGCAACTACTGGTCGAGTTCGCTCAACACGAACAACCCGAACAACGCGTGGAACGCGAACTTCAACTCGGACAATGTGAACAGGAACAACAACAACCGCTACTATGGACAATCCGTTCGCCCTGTGCACCGCAAGCATTTGACACGCTTTTTTTAGTTAGAAGTTAGTAGTGAGAAGTTAGCAGTGAGCAGTGAAAAATTAGGAATTAGGAATGAGGAGTGAGGAATGATGCGGCAGAGCCGCAATGACAAAATTTCAGATTTCAAATTTCAGAATTTCAAATTGTTACTCGCAAGATGTGAGTAGCAAGTAGCAAGACGAGTGTGAAAGTGTGAAAGTGTGAAAGTGAAAAGTGTATAAAGTGGAAAGGCCGAACATCTCAATAATTCAATGATTCAATAATTCAATAATTGACAGTGTAGGGACGCACCGAGTGCGTCCGAACGATTCAACGCTTCAACAATTCAACAAAAACATAGAAACAGCGCGCAGCGCGAAAAACATAGAAACATAGAAACCCAAAAACAGCGCGCAGCGCGAAAAAACTTAGAAACATAGAAACTAAAAAATTGCGATAGCAATTTTGAGAAACTAGAAATAAAAAACCAAAAATCGGCACCATCGTGCGCCGAAGTGTTCTTTGAAATGTATTGTTTAACCTACGCACAACTGCTGGACGACCTCTACTGCGCCTACTACGACGCACGGCGGCATAAACGCCAACGCGACTATCAACAGCGGTTCGAGCAGCGTGCCGATGCGCATTTGTCCGACCTCTGTCGCGATCTCTACTATCGGCACTACACCGCGCGCCCATCGGCCTGTTTTACCATTACCGACCCGAAAAAACGCGAGGTATTCGCCGCTGATTTTCGCGACCGTATAGTGCATCACCTCTACTACAACTATATGCACCAGTTGTTCGAGCGCACCTTTGTGGCCGACACCTACAGTTGTATCAAAGGGCGTGGCACGCACTTTGGCATTCGGCGGTTGAGTCGGCACATTCGCAGCGCAAGCCGCAACTACACAGTGCCGTGCTATGTGCTGAAAATGGACATTCGTGGCTATTTCATGCATATCGATCGCCAAAAACTGCTCGGTATCTGCCTCGAAACCATCGATGCAATGGCACACCACAAAGTGGCAAAAGGGCGGCCGCAGCGTTGGTGCGATGTGGTGGACATCGACTTTGTGCGCTGGCTCACACGCGAGATAGTGCTGCTCGACCCGCTGCACGACTGCCGCAAAGTGGGCAGCCCCAGCGATTGGGACGACCTGCCGCCAAGCAAAAGCCTATTCAACAGCCCAGCAGGCTGTGGGCTGCCAATAGGCAATCTCACATCGCAACTATTCTCGAATGTCTATCTGAATAGGCTCGACCACTATATGAAACGCACGCTGCACTGTCGCCACTACGGACGCTATGTCGACGATTTCTATGTGGTCGATACCGACCGCGAACGCCTACACCAAATAGTGAAACAGGTGCGGCAGTGGCTGAAAAACGAGTTGGGATTGACTCTGCACGAGGGCAAAGTGGTGCTGCGCAATGTGAAATATGGTGTCGATTTCTTGGGTGCGTGTGTGCGCCCCTACCGCACCGAAACAAGTGCGCAATGTGTGCGCCGCATGAAACCGAAAATCGACCGCTTGTGCCGCACCGTTACCGCCGAAACACCAACAGTAGAGCAGACAGAACATTTGCGCGCCTCGGTCAATTCGTTTTGTGGCGTGCTGGCACACGGCAAAAACTGGCACTTGCGCTGCGAATTGCTGGGCAACAAAGGCGCACTGCGCCGCGTAGGCTTTTTCGATACCGACATAAAACACTTCACGCCATACGGCGACCTTGTTTAGTTAGTAGTTAGAAGTTAGTAGTGAGTAGTGTTTTTGAGTGAGGAGTTTTTAGTGAGAAGGTGTGAAAGTGCGAAAGTATGAAAGTAGGGACGCACCGAGTGCGTCCGAACAATTCAACAGTTCAACGCTTCAACGGTTCAACAAAAACTCAAAAACAGCGCATAGCGCAAGAATTTTTGCGATTAGCGAGAGCAGAGTCAAACTCGTTTGAACTATGCCGAGCGTAGCAAAAATCTTGCGAAGCAAAAACATAGAAACATAGAAACATAGAAACCAATCCACTAATCAACTGATCAACCAATTTTTTATTTATTCACTTTTTAATTTCATTTTAATCATGAAAAAACTTAAATTTTTTGCAGCACTTTGCTGCGCTGCAGCGGTATTTGCCGCGTGCGAAAAGAACGACGAGCCGAAAAACAACTCGAACAATGCGAACAACAACCAAAACGAAGAAGCCACCACTGGCACTGAAAACGGCCACGACTGGGTGAGCCTTGGTCTGCCGAGCGGCACTAAGTGGGCAACCTGTAATGTGGGCGCAACCAAGCCCGAAGAGTACGGAAACTACTACGCTTGGGGCGAAACTACCACAAAAAACGACTACTCGTGGGCTACCTACAAATACGGTTCAGGTTACGATGCCCTGACCAAATATAACACCGATAGCAATTATGGTACAGTGGACAATAAGACTACCCTTGAAGCCTCCGATGATGCTGCTACCACCAACTGGGGCAGTGCGTGGCGTATGCCCACTGATGGTGAGTGGACAGAACTACGCGAGAACTGCGAATGGAAGTGGACTGATAGTTACCAAACCACTGGTGTAGCAGGTTATTGGGTAACGGGCAAGAACGGCAACACCATTTTTCTCCCTGCGGCGGGCTGTCGCAACATCGACTACCTGGTCAGCGCAGGCAACTCCGGCAACTACTGGTCGAGTTCGCTCAGCGCGGGCTACCCGGGCAACGCGTGGTACGCGAACTTCCGCTCGGACAGTGTGCTCAGGTACTACTACGACCGCTACTTTGGACTATCCGTTCGCCCTGTGCGCCGCTAGGATTTGGCTCGTATGGCCAAGCAGGTATGGCATTGCTGGCGGTGCAGGCGTGGCTGCGGGGCGTACCGCCCCAGCGCCACCGCCTACCACGCGCCGCCAGCAATCACAGTTTCCGCAATTTTCGAGCGTTCTCGGAAATTGCGGCTTTTTTTTTGCGGCAGCAGGATTTCAGGTCGTAGCCTCCTTTCCCGTTTCCCCCGAAGGGGGAAAGCCACGCGTCTTTGTTATTTCAGAGTTTCAGGGTTTCAGTCGCAAGATGTGAGTCGCAAGTAGAGATTTTTAGAACATAGAAGATAGAGCATAGAACATAGAACATAGACAAAATTAGTGTGAAAGTGTATAAAGTGAAAAGTCTATAAAGTTGAATATAGGGACGCACCGAGTGCGTCCGTGTTTGTTGATTTGGGATTTTATTGATTTGGTTTCCAACCCCTCCGCTTCGCTCGTCCCCTTGCAAAGGGGACAGGCTAGCACCCAAGTTGGTACAGTCCTCTCCCCTTTTCAAGGGGAGTACCTGCGCAGCAGGGGTAGGGTTGGAAAATAACTCAATAATTCAATGAATTAATAATTCAATGGGCTTTCCCCCTTCGGGGGAAACGGGGCTATAACCAAGATAACAGTAGAGCCGCCACACTGTGACGGCTCTACAATTCATTAATAGGTCAATTACTCGGACGCACTCGGTGCGCCCCTACATTGTTAATTATTGAATTATTGAATCATCGAATATCTGAAATGTTCGGTTCTTCAACTTTATACACTTTCAACTTTATACACTTTCCACTTTATAGACTTTATAGACTTTACAAACTTTTTTACTAAAAAAATCAAATTTTTCTTGCACAGTTCGAAAAAATAGCCTACTTTTGCGGTCGAAATCTGATTTTAATCGGATTAAAATTGAAAAATAGGGTATTTTAGGTCTTTTCTTCAATAATTTTTCAGTAAAAAGGGTAAAAGTATGAGTACATTGCGATTTTCGGCCTTGGAATCGGCGTGCAACCATCGGCCGATGGAGGTGGCTAGCCACAACGAACGCCCAACGGCGTTTTTTGCCAAAAATGTCTTCACGCGCGAACGCATGAAGGAGTACATCGCCGACACCATCTTAAATCAACTGTTCGACGCTATCGACAACGACAAACCGCTGAGCCGCGACATTGCCAATGCGGTGGCGATGGGCATGAAAAAGTGGGCGACCGAACTCGGCGCAACGCATTTCACGCACTGGTTTCAGCCACTGACGGGCGGCACAGCCGAAAAACACGACGCTTTCATCGAAAAAACGCCAGACGGTCGCGTGTTGGAGGAGTTTTCGGGCAGCGTACTCTATCAGCAAGAACCCGATGCGTCGAGTTTCCCGAGCGGCGGCATACGCAACACTTTCGAGGCGCGCGGTTACTCGGCGTGGGACCCGTCGTCGCCAGCATTTGTGGTGGGCGACACGCTCTGCATTCCAACGGTTTTTGTGGCCTACACAGGCGAGGCGCTCGACTACAAAACACCGCTCTTGCGCAGCGTTTCGGCTCTGAATCGCGCGGCGGTAGATGTCTGCCGCCTGTTCGACCGCAATGTGTCGCGCGTACACGCCTATCTCGGTTGGGAGCAGGAGTATTTTTTGGTCGATGAGTCGCTCTGCCAAGCCCGCCCCGACCTGATGCTGACTGGGCGCACGCTGCTCGGCCACGACAGCGCAAAAAATCAGCAGTTGGAGGACCACTATTTCGGCGCAATTCCCGAACGCGTGCTGGCCTTCATGACCGACCTCGAAAACGAGGCTCTCACGCTCGGAATCCCTGTGAAAACACGCCACAACGAGGTGGCTCCCAATCAGTTTGAACTGGCACCTGTTTACGAAGAGGTGAACCTATCGAACGACCACAATCTGCTGCTGATGTCGGTGATGGAACGCGTGGCACGGCGGCATCATTTCCGTGTGCTGCTCCACGAAAAACCGTTTGCTGGCGTGAATGGTTCGGGCAAGCACTGCAACTGGTCGATGGGAACGAACACGGGCGTGAATCTGCTCGCTCCAGGCAAAAATTCGTACACCAATTTGCAATTCATCACTTTCCTTGTGAATGTGCTGATGGCTGTCAATCGCCACAATGGCCTGCTGAAAGCCTCTATCGCTTCGGCCACCAACGAACACCGCCTTGGTGCCAACGAAGCGCCGCCAGCCATCATTTCGGTATTTTTGGGCAAGCAGATTACCGACGCACTCGACAAACTTGAGCGGGCATCGGCCGACAAAGGCATCGTTATCAACGCCAAAAAAGAGATGAAACTCGGCGTGGGACATATCCCCGAAATTTTGCTCGACAATACCGACCGCAACCGCACTTCGCCGTTTGCGTTTACGGGCAATCGCTTCGAATTTCGTGCTGTCGGCTCGTCGGCCAACTGTGGTGCAGCCATGCTTGCGCTCAACGCTGCTGTGGCCGATCAACTCATCAGATTCAAACGCGATGTGGACGACCGCATGGCCGCTGGCGAACCCAAAGAGCGCGCGCTGTTTGCCGTCATCAAAAAATATATCACCGAAAGCAAGGCGGTGCGCTTCGACGGCAACGGCTACAGCGATGCGTGGAAAGAGGAGGCTGCCCGCCGCGGCCTCAACTGCGAGACCAGCGTGCCTGTCGTTATCGACCAATACCTTACGCCCGACAGCGTGGCGATGTTCCGAAACACGGGCGTGCTGACCGAAGCCGAACTGCGCTCGCGCTGCGAGGTGAAATGGGAAACTTACACGAAAAAAATACAGATTGAATCGCGCGTGCTGGGCGATTTGGCGATGAA
The DNA here is from genome assembly GCA_963659365.1 of Acutalibacteraceae bacterium. Lineage (GTDB taxonomy): Bacteria > Bacteroidota > Bacteroidia > Bacteroidales > Paludibacteraceae > W0P28-013. The sequence goes on from CAVKTI010000027.1 coordinate 6,975, forward strand.
TCACATTGTGCCAGTGGCCAACCGTTACCAGTCGATTCTGCTCGACAATATTGTGAAAGAGAAGGCCGCTTTTGGAGACGAACAGTACGAACGCTTGGCCGCTCACGAGATTCTGATTGTGAAACGCATCATACGCCATGTCGATGAAATTGTGGCAAAAGTAGATGAGATGGTCGCCTGCCGCCACACTGCCAACCGCCTCGAAAGCGCACGCGACAAAGCCGTGGCCTACCACGATACGGTGATTCCGCTGATGCACGAAATCCGCGCCAATGCCGACGCTCTCGAAATGATTGTGGACGACGAAATGTGGACACTGCCCAAGTATCGCGAACTGCTTTTTGTACGCTAAATGACGAAAAATTTGTAACTTTGCAGAATAATTAGTCGCAAGTAGCAAGTAGCAAGTAGCAAGAATAGTTAGAAGTGAGAAGTTAGCAGTGAGCAGTGATGCGGCAGAGCCGCAATGTCAGATTTCAAATTTCATTTGATTTTTGCTCCGCTCGGCATTGCTCAAACGAGTTTGGCACTGCGCTCGCTTATTGCAAAAATTCAGATTCCAAATTGTAGGGACGCACCGAGTGCGTCCGAGAACAATGAACAATAATTGCGGCGTTTCAAAATACCGAAATTCATAATTCTAAATTCAAAATTCTTAATTAAACAAAGGCTTTTCCCCCTTCGGGGGAAATGGGAAAGGGGGCTACAAGAAAAATTAACAATAAATAATGAACAATGAATAATAATTGTGGTGTTTCGGCTACCGAAAACTTGAAACCTAAAACATAGAAACAGCGCGAAGCGCGAGAAACTAGAAACAAAAATTGCGACAGCAATTTTGAGAAACAATCTGAAACTCTGAAATTTGAAATCACGCGAAGCGCAACCAGAAACCAGAAATAAAACATTTCAACTCATCAACTATGTACATTGCGTCGGACAAAATGAGCGATCTGATTTGCGGCAACCATGAGTCGCTGCAAGTGTTGAGCCGTTTTGCCCTGCCGCTGGGCTTTGGCGACAAGACCGTGGCGCAGGTGTGCGAAGCCAATCGCGTGCATACGCCCACTTTCTTGGCCATTGTCAATTACAAACTGCTTGGCGTGCAGCCGAATATCGACGACATCTCGCTCGATACGCTGATGGACTACCTGAAACGCGCCCACAAGTACTATCTCGAATTTTGCCTGCCAACCATTCGGCGCAAACTGATAGAGGCGATAAATTGCGGCAGTGAAAACAACAAAATGGCGTTTCTTGTCATCAAGTTTTTCGACGAGTATGCGCAAGAGGTCGATAAACACATGGCGTACGAAAACAAGACGACTTTCCCCTATGTGGAGCAGTTGTACGCAGGCCATCGCGACGAAAAATACAGCATCGACATCTACGCTCGCCAGCACCGCGCCGTCGACGACCAGCATGTGGAGGCCAAACTGACCGAACTGAAAAATATCATCATCAAGTACTATCCGTCGTCGGCCAGCAACGACCTACTCAACTCGGCACTGTTCGATATTTTCACCTGCGAACACGACCTTGCTATGCACTGCCGCATCGAGGACGACCTGTTTGTGCCAGCCGTGCGGCAACTCGAAAATAGTTGCGACAAAATGGTGGTGAAACAGTCGCCCGAACACGCCGATGCCGAGCCAGAAAGCCTCAGCGAACGCGAAAAAGAGGTGCTGATTGAAGTGGTTAATGGCTTGAGCAACAAGGAGATAGCCGATAAATTGTTCATCTCGATACACACGGTCATCACGCACCGCAAGAACATCGCCCGCAAACTGCACATACACAGTCCCGCAGGCTTGACTATCTACGCCATCGCCAACAAATTGGTCGATATCAACGCCATAAGTTGATGCCTTTTATTTGCGCAGAATGTCGCGGCAGCGCGCCTCGTCGCCGATGAGTTCGATGGTTTGGTGCAGCCACTGGTCGAACCGCAGTCCGTACTCTATTGCTCCTTTCTGAAAATAGTAACGCTTCACGATTTCTGCGCCGAGCAACTCCTCGATGTCGGGACGGAAGCGTACCAAATCGCGCTCAATATCGGGCTTGAGCAGGGCAGCCAGTTGCTCGATGGCGGCTTTGGCATCGTCGTAGTAGCCCTCCGTTTTGATGGTTTTCACCATCTCGTCGAGTTCGTCGGCACTCTGCAATGTGTAGGTAAAATCGCGCTCTTTGGCGTATGCCACAAAATCGGCGTACTCGTCGTCGCTCAAAGCAAATGTGCTGGCTGGCGCAATGCTTTTGTGTGTGTTGGCAAACCGCGTGGCATAGTCGAAAAAGATATTTTTGATGTAGAGATAGTAGGCAATGGTCAGTTCGTCGCGCCGTTTCAGTTCCACATCGGGCGTGATGCCGCCGCCGTCGCGCACTTTGCGTCCGTTGGCGGTCGAAAATTCGTGCGTCAGACTGTCGGGAATGCGCTGCAAACTACCGTTTTCGTCGCGTTTGGCATAGTCGATGGCTTGCACGCACCGACCGCTCGGAATGTAGTATTTCGCCGTCGTTACTTTCAGATAGGTGTTGTGTGGCAGGCGGCGCACATGCTGCACAAGTCCTTTGCCAAACGACCGTTCGCCCACCACTACAGCGCGATCCAAATCTTGCAACGCTCCAGCCAAAATCTCGGATGCCGAAGCCGACGAGCCATTCACCATCACCACCAGCGGCAAATTGGGGTAGAGTGGTTCGTTTTGGGTCTTGTATTTGCGGCGACTTTGTGGTTGCAGCCCTTTCATACTGACGATAGGCGTGTTTTTCGGCACAAACAGCGACGCAATCTCTATGGCTTCCGACACCAAACCGCCGCCGTTGTTGCGCAGGTCGATGATAAGTCGTTGCATATTGCCATTTTTCGACAGGTCGGCGAGCGCATTGCGGAAATCGGCTGCCGAATTTTCGGTAAAGTCGCCGAAAGCGATGTAGCCCACGCCATCGGCCACCATGCCGTAGTACTCCACAGGCGCAATCTGTATCACTTCGCGCACAATTTTTTTGCGCAGCGGTTTCTGCCCGTCGCGTTGCAGCGTCAGTTCTACCTCGGTGCCTTGCGGACCGCGCAGCATTTTGCTCACTTCGGAGGTGGTCAAGCCTTTGGCATCTTTTCCGTCGATTTTCAAAATGGCGTCGCCAGCGCGCACATCGTGGCGTTGCGCAGGTTTGCCCTCGTATGGGTCGGAAATAACCACATAGTCGCCCTTTTGCATGATGATAGCGCCGATGCCGCCATAAGTGCCTGTGGTCATCATTTTCAGTTGCTCCTCTTCCGATTCGACATAAAATATGGTGTACGGATCGAGTTTTTGCAACATACGGTCGATGCCCGCCTGATTTATCTTCTCGTAGTCGAAAGTGTCCACATAGTTGATTGCCAGTTCACGCAGCACCGCATTGTAGATGTCGGTACATTCGGCTATTTTTTTGTAACGCTCCTGCGCCTCGACAGCCGTCGCCAGCAGTGCCAATAACGCTAAAATGATGGTCGATTTTTTCATAATTGTTTTTCAAAATTGCTGTCGCAATTTTTTTAGTTTCTATGTTTCAAAGTTTCTATGTTTCTTGCGCTACGCGCTGTTTATTTTTTGGTTGATCAGTTGATCAGTTGATCGGTTGATTGGTCGTTGATATGTTGATGAGTTTATTTGGTTATTTGTTGAAGCGTTGAAGCGTTGAATTGTTGATTTGCAGATTTGGTTATTCGGTTAGTCCGACAATTTGAAATTTTGAAATTTGAAATTTGAAATTTTGTCATTGCGGCTCTGCCGCATCACTTCTCACTGCTCACTACTCACTACTCACTTCATTCCCCGCTGCTTTTTTATCTCTTCGTAGGCTTCGTGCACTTTGCGGAACTTTTCGGCGGCACTTTTGGCAACCTCTTCGCCCAGCGTGCTTACGCGGTCGGGGTGATATTTCATCGCCATTTTGCGGTAGGCTTTTTTTACCTCGTCGTCGGTGGCGGTGGGCGCAATTTCGAGTACTTTGTACGCCCAATCGGGATTTTTCCCGATGCCAAACATCGCCTTTATCGAGTCGGTGTCGGCGCGCGAAACGCCTATCTGTGCGGCAATTTTCTCCAAAAGCGCCAGTTCGGCGTGGTTGCACACACCGTCGGCGTAGGCAATGTCGAAAAGCATGTGCAGCAGTTCGCGGCGCGCAGCGGCGGTCATGCGCTGGCGCACTTGGTAGGTAACCTGCTCCACAGGAAAATCCTGCTGCAAAATCTGGCGCAGCAACTGCAACGCTTCGAGGGCGGTGTCGTCGTCGAACAAGCGGCGCAGGTGCGTTTTTACCATGTTCAGTTCCGACTTTTTCACTGCGCCGTCGGCTTTCATCACAGCCGCTTGCAGCACCAGCAGTGCCATCACAAAGTCGTTGCTCGTGGTCTGCTGCTTGCCGTAGTGCGGCTCGCTTTGCGCCGTGCTGTCGCTCTCGATGCGGCGACTATATTCGGTCGTTTTGTCGCCCAACGCCGACGCAATGGCCACTGCAATAATCGCGCCTATCGGGCCGCCCAACGCCCAACCAATGCTGCCTGCCAAAATTTTACTGAAAAGCCCCATAACCAACTATTCGTTCATTTCGATTCAAACTACAAAGATAGTAAAAAAATCGCTACAAATTTGCTGCCAAACTCGACTTTTTGGCTTTAGGCGGCGTTGTGGATAACTTTTTTGCCAAAAAATTCGTGCAACAAGAATAAATCACTACATTTGTAGTTTATAAGAAACTTAAAATCGACCGAAAAATGTTGCAAGGAAAACACATTCTATTGGGAATTTCGGGCGGAATAGCGGCCTACAAATGTCCCGAACTTATCCGCCAACTGCTGGCCGAAGGTGCCGAAGTGCGCGTGGTTTGCACGCACAATGCGCTCCATTTTGTTACCGAAGTTACGCTGCAAACGCTTTCGCGCAACAAGGTTTATAGCGAGGTGTTCGAGCCTGTGCACGCATTCAATCCCGAGCATGTGTCGCACGCCGACTGGGCCGATGCGCTGCTGGTAGCACCTGCCACTGCCAATGTCATCGGCAAGTTTGCCAACGGCATTGCCGACGATGCGCTCACAACCACATTTTTGGCGTTCGACAAGCCCGTGTTCATCGCACCAGCCATGAACGACAAGATGTACGAACACCCGATTGTGCAGCGCAATATACGCGAATTGCGCGCCATCGATGTGCAGTTTATCGAGCCTGCCTACGGCGAATTGGCGTGCGGCAGCGTGGGCAAAGGGCGCATGGAAGAACCCGAAAACATCGTCGCCTTCCTCGAATCGGCGTTGTAGGAGATTTCAAATTTCAGATTTCAAATTTCAAATTATGCCGAGAATACAATGTTTCGAGGATTTGGGAGTGTGGCAACGAGCGCGTTCGCTGTGCAATGATATTTTCAATACAACTGGAAAGTTTGGCAAAGATTATCGATTTATTTCGCAAATTACGGCTGCGGCTGGCTCAATAATGGACAATATCGCCGAAGGATTTGAACGCGATGGTCGTAAAGAATTTGTACAATTTCTGTTCATTGCAAAAGGCTCGTGCGGCGAAGTACGCAGCCAAATTATTCGTGCATTCGATTTTGGCTACATCGACCAAACAGATTTTGAACATTTACACAATCAAGCCAAACAACTATCGAGTGAAATCTCTGGATTTATCAATTACCTGCGTAACACCAGTTACTCAGGAACAAAATTCAAAATCACCGACCCCAATTAGTCCGACAATCTGAAATTTGAAATTTGAAATTTTGAAATTTTGGTAACTGAAGTGCTTACTGCAAAACGCATACTAATAACGGCAGGGCCGACTTATGAGCGCATCGATCCTGTGCGATTTATTGGCAACTATTCGTCGGGAAAAATGGGCTTTGCTTTGGCGCGCGCCTGTGCTGATGCGGGTGCCGATGTGGTGCTGATTTCGGGGCCAGTACAGCAACAAATCGACCATCGGCGCGTTAAGCGTATAGATGTGGAGTCGGCGGAGCAGATGTACGAGGCCGCTATGCACTACTTTCCGCAGTGCGATGGCGCGGTGTTGTGCGCCGCCGTGGCCGATTTCACGCCAGTGGCGGTGGCAAGCGAGAAAATCAAGCGGAAAGGCGATAATCTGCTCATCGAACTGCGCCCGACACGCGACATAGCGGCGGCACTCGGCAGTCGGAAACGCACCGACCAGTTTTTGGTGGGCTTTGCGCTCGAAACGCACGACGAAGAGGCGCACGCACGCGAAAAAATGCAACGCAAAAATTTCGATTTTATCGTGCTGAACTCGCTGGCCGATGCCAAGGCAGGCTTTGGTTACGACACAAATAAAATAACAATTTTGAAAGCCTCGGGCGAAAAACTGGCTTTTCCACTGAAGCCCAAAACCGAAGTGGCGGCCGACATCGTGGCAGAATTGGAACGACTATGAAAAAGGTATTGACAGCACTGCTCGCGCTCTGCACACTGCCGCTGGCAGCGCAAGAGTTGAAATGCAGCGTAACGGTGAACACATCGCAACTGCAAGGTACCAACAAACAGGTGTTCGAAACGCTGCAATCGGCGTTGAACGAGTTTATGAACGGCCACCACTGGACCGATTTGGTCTATGGCACCAACGAGCGCATCGATTGCAGTTTTCTGTTCAATGTAACGGCCTACACCGACGACGCATTCACCACGAGCCTGCAAATTCAGGCGCGGCGGCCTGTTTATGGCACATCGTACACCACGCCGCTCTTCAATTTCAAGGACAACAGCGTCAATTTTTCGTATGTCGAGTTCGACCCTATCGAGGTGAATAACAACACTTTTGAGAACAATTTGACCGCAGTTTTGGCCTATTACGCCTACATCATCATCGGGTTGGATTTGGATTCGTATAGCAAATTGGGCGGCACAGCGGCATTTCAGACAGCCGAGCAGATTGTGAGCCTGTCGCAGAGCCGCTCCGATGCCGAAGGAAACGGCTGGAAGGCTTTCGATGACGACAAAAACCGTTACGCGCTGATTAACAACCTGATGGACGAGCGTTTCCGCAAGTTCCGCGAGTATTTTTACGAGTATCATCGTTTGGCGTTGGACAATATGGCCACCAATGTGGACAATGGGCGCGCGCGCATTGCGTCGGGACTGCCTGTGTTGCGCGAGATAAACCGACTCTATCCCAGTTCTATCGCCATCATGTCGTTTCTCGATGCCAAAAACGATGAACTGATAAGCCTTTTCTCGTCGCAAAAAGCCCCTGCCCAGCAGCGCACCGAAGTTTACAATGTGCTGATGGACATCAACCCCGCACTCGGCACACGCTACGAAGCCATAAAACCGTAAATTTAGTGAGAAGTGAGTAGTGAGCAGTGAGAAGTTTTTTTGAGTTAGGAATTAGGAATTGGGAGTGTGGAGTGAAATAACAAACTGAATTTTCAAATAAATAAACATAGAAACAAAAATTGCGGTAGCAATTTTGAGAGACTTGAAACTCTCACTAATGCGTTAAACTGATCAATTTTTGCGATTAGCGAGGGCAGAGTCAAACTCGTTTGAACTATGCCGAGCGGAGCAAAAATCTTGCGAAGCAAAACTCATCAACTTATCAACTTTTCAACGACCAATCAACCCTTCCAATATAGAATTTTAGCATGTTAAAACATATCGAAATACGAAATTATGCGCTGATAGAACATTTCGACATCGATTTCGATGGCGGTTTGTCGGTGATTACGGGCGAAACGGGCGCTGGCAAGTCCATCATGATGGGGGCGTTGGCGTTGGTGCTGGGGCAGCGCGCCGACACGAAAGTGATACAGCAAGGCAAAAGCAAATGCGTGGTCGAAGCCGTGTTCGACATTGCGGCGTTGGCGTTGCAACCGCTTTTTGAACGGCTCGATGTGGACTACGCCGACGAGTGCATTCTGCGCCGCGAGGTGCTCGACAGCGGCAAATCGCGCGCTTTTGTGAACGATACGCCTGTGAATTTGCAGCAGTTGCGCGACATCAGCGTTCGCTTGGTCGATATTCATTCGCAGCACGAAAATCTGCTGCTCGGCGAGAACGCTTTTCAACTCGGTGTGGTCGATGCCATGGCCGAATCGCAGCACGAATTGGCCGATTATCGCCACAAATACAAACTTTACAAAGAGGCCGAACGGCGACTGACCGACCTGCAGCAAACTGCCGAGCAGTGGCGGTCGGAGCGCGATTATGCGCAGTTCCAGTTCGACCAGTTAGCGGCGTTGGCACTGGCCGATGGCGAGCAGGAGTCGCTCGAAGCCGAACTGGAGGCGATGAACCACAGCGAAGAGGTGAAAACGGCGTTGGCGGCGGCGTTGGCGAACCTCTCCGACGAGGCGGCGGGCGTGCAGATACGCTTGAAAGATACGCTCACGGCCTTGCGGCGAATCACGCGCTTTTTGCCGCCAAATGCCGATTACGAGCAGCGCGTCGAGAGTGCGTTGGTCGATTTGAACGACATCGCTTCCGAACTCGAAAACCGCCTGAACGACACCGATTTCGACCCGCAACGCAAGGAGTTTGTCGAAAGTCGGCTCGACCAAATTTACACGCTGCAACAGAAACATCGCGTGCGCACAGTGGCGGAGTTGTTGCGCCTGCAAGCCGATTTCGAGGCGAAACTCTCGCGCATCGATGGGTTCGATTTTGAATTGGAACAACTGACGCAGCAAAAAACGCAGGCGCAAGCCGATTTGAGCTGTGCAGCCGAGATTTTGTCGCACAAGCGGGCGAGCGTGCAGACGCTGTTGGAGAGCGAGGTGTCGCGCCAACTGGTGCAACTGGGTATGCCAAACGCCAATTTTGTGGTGCGCATTACCGCTGCCGATGGCTTTTTGCCGATGGGCGTCGATGTGGTCGAATTTCTCTTTTCGGCCAACAAAAATCATGCGCCTCAAACCATTGCGCAGACGGCTTCGGGCGGCGAATTATCGCGTTTGATGCTGGTAATCAAAGCCTTGATGGCCAGTCGCACGCAGTTGCCCACCATCGTGTTCGACGAGATCGACACCGGCGTTTCGGGCGAGGTGGCACACCGTATGGGCTTGATAATGAGCCAGATGGCGCAATCGATGCAGGTCATCGCCATCACGCACCTGCCGCAGATAGCCGCCAAAGGCACAGCGCACTACCGCGTGTTCAAGCACGACACCGCCGATGCCACCGTTACCGACATCGTGCGCCTGTCGCCCACCGAGCGCATACACGAAATCGCCGAAATGTTGAGCGGCAAAAATCCATCGGAAGCCGCCATCGAAAATGCAAAAGAACTACTAAAAAAGTGAGAAGTGAGAAGTGAGCGGTGATGCGGCTAAGCCGCAATGACAGATTTCAGAATTTCAGAATTTCAGATTTCAAATTGTAGGGACGCACCGCGTGCGTCCGAACGATTCAGCGATTCACCAAGTTCCCCAATAACCAATTAAGGGGATTTCTATAAATTGCTTTGTAGTGATTTTTGAATTTTGGAATAGCAGATGTTTGGCTTGAACGAGAGCACAATGCGGTGGCATTGTAATTGAGTGAAAGTCAAAGAGATGCAGTCCAAAAACAAAAAGCGCACAAAAGTGTTCTGAAATCCAGCAGTTATTATTTTTTTATAAAATGGGGAATTTATAGAAGTCCCCTTAAGTATTGCAACAGCCGCACTCAAAAAATGGGCGGAAAAATGTTTTTTCAAAAATACGCTTGCTTTTTCAAAATAATTTGCGTATATTTGCGGTGTTAAAAACTTTAACTTAAAGTTTATATTATGAAGAAATTTTTACTTGTTGCCATTGCACTTGCTGCAATGGTTGGAGCGAATGCAACTACCGACAATGAGTACATTCGCGATGTTTCATCGGGCAACACATTTTCGGACGACTTGTGCTTGCCAATCAACGGTTCGATAACCGTTACATTCAATTCTATTCAAGATTTGAATTATTTCCGTTGGGTTCCGCTTGGCGATTTGGCATTTGCAGAAGGCTCTTCGGCACGCGACACAACAGTTACCATTGTATCGAACGGCTATGGCAAAGGGGCAATTCGTTTGCAGTATCGCGATGGCGGCTGTACCTCGGCTTCTATGGTCGATGTTTACAAGCAGTTCTCTCTGCCAGATACATTTTCCATTGCAGGCCCCACTTGCATTGCTCCTGGCGATGTGGTTGTCTATTCCATCGACCCTATTTTGACTGTAAATCTCGACCACAACATTGGTATGGATAACTACTTTTGGAGTATCAACGAAAACAAACCATCGTTTGTCGACACCATATACTATACAGCGGGCGATGGCAGTTCTGTAACATTCAAAGTTGGTACACTTACTGGCAACGATGTCCTATCGGTCAATGTCGGTAAATGCAATAAAAATGAAGAGCAAAAAAGAATCTCACTGACATTGGGAAAATTGGCTCCAAAACCAATAATTCCAACCGATACTTGTATTGCGTATGGAATAAATTCATTCACATTGTCGGTGCAAAATGCTGTTGATGGTGTAACTTATACATGGACTGCACCGTCGAACTATCGTTTGTCGTCGACCACTGGGGCAAGTGTTACTGTAACACCCGACGCTGGTTCTTCGGCCGAAATAAAGGTAACTGCTGCATACGCTGACGAACCTGCTTGCAGCGAGAGTGCATCGACTATATTTGTGAATCGAAAATGGGGAACAACAGTTTCTATTTCGAATTCTGCCTCGTGTGCCGAAGTGGCTGCAGGTCGTTATTATTTATTCAAACTCGAGGGGCAGATACCAACAAACACGAGCATACGCTGGGAATTGCCACAAGGTTGGGCGTTGAAAGAAAACACATCGGATGTGGGGCAAACTATCGAGGCGCGTCCATTTGACAATGCGTTGCTTACTGGCACACTGAAAGCATGGTCGCTCGCGTGTCCATCGGCCGATGGACAAACCGATACCGTTTCTTGCACGGTGCATATAAAGCCAGCCAAAATAGATGCCATTTATGGCGACGATTGCCTAAAAGTAGGACGAACATACAAGTTTTGGATCGACACAACTGGCGTACGCCCAGCAGCACAAAGTTATGTTTGGACTGCACCGGGATGTAATTTAACCGCCTATACGGGCGACACAGTTTATATTACACCAACCACAGCCACCACATATCTGCGTGTAACGCCTCAAGGAGCAGCAGGGTGTAATGGCAACTATACGCAGCGCAATTTGTCGTTCTCGCCAACAGCACCTTCGGCCATCACAATGTCGGGAACTTCGTGTATTGCTTCCAATATGCCCGACACAGTAACTTTCTCGCTTTCGGGAACAATATCTAACCAAACCTACGATTGGATTTTGCCAACTGGTTGGACTCAACTTTCGACCAATGCTGCCAAAACACAAATTTCGGTACGCACCGATGGTGTAGCAGGTACGCACACCGTGTCGGCCTTTGCTATAGGAACAAGCACCTGCGGAAACTCGGATACGATAACCTATTCTGTTGAAATAGCAAATTCTACCTTCTATATAGTAACTGAACCTCAAGGGCGTTCTCTTCGTTGGTTCTCTTTTGAACCATATCCATTAGATAGTGCCGTGTATTATAAATGGTATGTTGATGGAGTATTGACAGATGAAGGAAGCGAAGCGTTAGATTTTGTGTTGGCAAGAAGTTTTCTAGGAACAGTGGGATTGGTTGTAACCTATAATGATGGTTGTGAAGAATTAGAAACAATAGAAATAACCTCCACCTCACAATCGAACACAAATAATAGTCAATCAATGACACGCTCTCTTCGTAATAGAGCCCAATCTAATATAATTACGACACCAAATCCAGCTCAAGATATGTTGAGTGTGGAATTGACTAATAGCGAGTCCCTATTCGATGTAAAAATTTATGATGTAAATGGTCGTATTGTTTTACAGGAAAAAGGGAAGACGCAATATAATCTCGACATGTCTGGCTTGCTTCCAGGCCAATACATCGTGTCGGCATATCAAGATGGACATCGAAACTCTACAGTAGTTATAAAAAAATAGTAGAAGAGCCATCTGTTTTTAATCAAAATTTAACATTTAAATCTCGTGGGGTGTAAAGATGAACCCTTGTAATTATGGCAAAATTAAACGATATCCGCATGCGGAAAACATTGTTGTTGGCACTGTTAATAAATAGTTCATTTTTGTTACTTGCTGCGCCGACAGGTTCACTTTCTGGACTTTTCTCTATTTCTGACAGCAAACAAGTACATTTTTCTAAAGGCAACTTGAATTATAACCCTAATACAAAAGAGTGGAAATTTGCTAATAACCAATACGAATGTTATGGGGTAGATAATTCTAATTCAAGCACTGAATCGAATTATTGGGTAGATGCATTTTGTTGGAGTACAACAAATAACGAATATGGCACCAGTACTAATAAACGCGACCAATCGACAGACAATTTTGTTGAATGGGGAATTAAAATAGGGGAGGAATGGAGAACGCTTTCCGAAGATGAATGGAGATACTTGTTAAACAGAAAGAAAAATGTAGTTTCTTATGTTTTTGCAACCATTGTAATCAGGGAGAACGACTCTATAAATGGTTTGTTGTTAATACCTGATGAGTGGAACAACTCTGATATTGAAATTACCGCAGGAAAAAAATTGAAGTGTAATGTTTCACAATGGGTTACAATAGAAAATGCGGGAGGAGTTTTCTTGCCTGCTGCTGGTTTTTGCGAAGCAGGTACTACTTCTGATTATAATTCTACAGGAGCATATTGGACAAAAACGACTACAGGAACTAAAATAATTTCTATTGGTTGGGATTCTAGTATGTCGCTAACTTATAACAATGATGACCCCATTACTGCTATGTCTGTTCGCCTTGTCTACGAAGTGCCAAGCAGTACGCCTACAGCCATTGGGCAGGCGACCGAGATAGCAGTTCATGCCGAAAATGGGCGTATTTATGCCGAGGACGAGTTGCAAATTTTCGACCTGTTTGGGCGTGATGTAACACGCATGAATGGTTCGCTGAACGGCATTTATATCGTGAAATGCGGCGACAAGGTGCAGAAAGTGATAGTGAAATAATTGATAATGGACAATCGTAGAGCCGTCACACTGTGGCGGCTCTACGGCGTTAATGAAGAATTAACAATAAATAGTGAACAATAATTGCGGCTTTTCGGATACCGATAACCTGAAACTTGAGAAACCACTTTACACACTTTCAACTTTATAGACTTTATACACTTTTAACTTTACAAACTTTACAAACTGAATCATGTTCCGAAAACCATATACTTTCGACCGTGTGGTGCGCATTGTTATTGCGTTGTTGGTGGTGGCGGCTGGTTTGTGGCTTGTCAATCGCTTGAGCAGTGTGCTGTTGCCGTTCCTAATTGGCTGGTTGATAGCCTATTTGCTCTATCCGCTGGTGCTGTTTTTTCAGCATAAATGCCGCCTAAAATACCGTATGCTCTCCATTTTTGTAACGCTGATTTTGGTGGCTGGCGTGCTGGTTGGCGCAGGCTTTTTGGTGGTGCCGTCGCTCATCGGCGAGTTCTCGAAAATGGGGCAGTTGATGGTGCGTTATGCGGCGCAGTTCGAGCAGAGCAACTTTGCGCACAGCAAGTTTTATGCGTGGTTGGTAACGACCGTTGGCGGCATCGATTTTCAAAATCTGCTGACTTGGGAAAACTTGCAGACCGCCGTGCAGAAGGTTGCTCCGCAGTTTTTCAATCTGCTCTCTGGCACTTGGCGACTTTTGGCGGGACTATTTGTGCTGGTCGTTGTGCTGCTCTACATCATCTTCATTTTGGCCGATTACGAAAAGATGTCCGAAGGGTTTGTCAAGGCAGTGCCGCCGAAATACCGCCGCTTTGTCGGTGGCTTGCTGGGCGATGTGAAGATGGGCATGAACTGCTATTTTCGCGGACAGTCGCTCGTGGCGTTGTGCGTGGGCATTCTGTTTGCTATTGGTTTTAGCATCATCGGGTTGCCCATGGCCATCACGATGGGGCTGTTCATCGGTGTGCTGAATTTGGTGCCCTATTTGCAGACGGTCGGACTCATTCCTGTGCTGTTTCTTGCGCTGCTGCGCTCGATGGAAACGGGGCAAAGTTTTTGGTGGATGTTGCTGGCGGTGCTGGTGGTTTTGGTGGTGGTGCAAGCCATTCAAGACCTGTTTTTGACCCCGAAAATTATGGGCAAAGCCATGGGGCTGAATCCTGCCATCATCTTGCTTTCGCTGTCGGTGTTTGGCTCGCTGTTCGGGCTGGTCGGCATGATTATCGCTCTGCCCACAACCACGCTGCTCATTTCGTACTACAAGCGGTATGTGTTGGGCGAAAAAACCGATTCTGACACAGAATTACCTTGATTTTCAGGAGTTTTTGCATCTCACCACGGTGATGTGGTAGCATTTGTTGCGCTTTTCGTTCACGATGAGGAGGCGGCATTCGCTGCGCAGTTCGCGCAGGGTTTCGGTGAGCAGCGACTCCAACTGTTTGTCTTGATAGCGTATGCCGAAACGCTCGTATTTGTCGTAGGCGATGTCGAATGTGGTGCCGTAGTAGTGCGATGTTTCGTCGTCGGTGGCTTGGTAGTTCACTTGGCGCAACTCTTTTTGCATCTCTTCGGTGCGCAACATCGACGAAATTTCAAATTTGTGGCGAGCAATATCTTTGGCGCGCAATTTGGCGTGGAAGCGCATGCCAATTTCTTGCAACAGATTGGCGGCTTCGGGCGTGAGGTAGGGCAGCGAGTGCGTCAAACGGCAAATGTGGTAGTATTTGTTGTCCGAAATCTCGACCAGTTGCCCCTTGTTGCGCAACGAATCGAGGTCAGACAGCAGGGCGGCATTCGTTTTGTAAGGGCGTTTCAGTCCATTGCGGCGAGCGTGTTTCAACTGCGTTTCGTTCCAATCTTTGAATATATTTTTCGACGAAATGGGCGCAGTTGCCTCTTTGCAAAAATCGCATTCTGTATCGACATCGCGCGTGGAGTTGCGCTTCAGATATGCGTTGATTTCGATGGCAGCAATGATGAGAACGGTGATGGCCAACCCGATGAGCAAATAGGGCAAAATGGGCTTCTCGACCGCCTGTTTGACGCTCTTTTTTACACGCTTCCGTGTTGTCTTTTTCTCTTTTTTTTGTTCGCTTTTTGCCATTTTTTTTCTTGAAAAGAAAATGTTGGAGACGCGGTTTGCCCCACGCCTCCAACACGAATCGGGCCGCTACTTTATAGGAACAGCAGTTGTATCAAAATATAGACTGGCAACAGAATGATGAGCGAGAATTTGACCATGTAGCCAAAGAAACTCGGCATTTTGATGCCGCTCTCTTCGGCGATGGCTTTCACCATAAAGTTCGGACCGTTGCCAATGTAGGTCATCGAGCCGAAGAATACTGCGCCTACGCAAATTGCTTTCAGTAGCAATTCGGGAATTCCAGCCACAAAGTTGATTCCGTTCACGATGCCATCGCCATTGACCAGCAAGCCCGATGCAGCGGCTTCTATCGATTCGGGAAGTCCGCAGGCCACGCTGTGGAACGCCACGGCGGTCGGCGTGTTGTCGAGGAACGAACTGAGTAGACCAGTGGAGTAGTAGAACTGCCAAGTGTGGCTCAAACCGAGGTTGGCAGCGTTGGCTTTCAGGTAGGCAAGGGCGGGCGTCATAGTTACGAATATGCCCAAGAATAGCACAGCCACCTCCACGATTGGTGCCCAAGTGAATTTGTTCGACTCGAAGCGCGTCTTTTTGTTGGTAGTGAAAAACGACAAAGCCGCCAGTGCCAACAGCACATATTCGCGCAAGAATTTTACCCAAACGGAAGCGTTTTCGTCGCCCATAAATTTGAGCGTGCCTTCGTTGACAAACGCCACAGCCAGCACTACGCCCAGCAGATACACAAAGTTGATTTTGCCGTCGAGGTGCAGTTTTTTCTGTTCACCGTTGTCTTTTGCAAGGTCGGTGGCACTCTCTTTTTTGTAATAATAACTATCGATAATGTAGTACAACACCAGCAGCACAACGCCTGCAAATGCCCATTCTATCCACATATTCAGAAACCAAGTGAACGGCGCACCACGCAGGAAAAGCATAAACAATGGGGGGTCGCCGAGCGGGGTGAGCAGACCGCCGCAGTTGGCCACCAACGCAATGAAAAACAAGATGGTGTGCACCGTGAATTTGCGCTCTTTGTTTGTTTCGATGATGGGGCGAATCAGCAACATGGCCGCGCCTGTGGTGCCCATGAGCGATGCCAACACAAAACCGATGCCGAGAAAAAGCGTGTTCACCCACGGTTTTGCTTTGATATCGCCGCTCAGGTGAATGCCGCCCGTGATGACAAACAGCGCCAGCAGCAAAATGATGAACGGCAGGTAGTCGAACACCACTTGATGCTCGAGGTCGTGTCCCATACCGCCAAGAATGAGGCAGAGCGCCGTCGGAATGCCTAGCACCAGCGACACGATGAGTTTGTTCAGGTTCTTCTCCCACCATTTTTCGGCAATCAGCGGTCCGATGGCAATCATCAACAGCATGAGGCAGAACGGAATCAGCGACCATGCCGAATGTACGAATGTTTCCATAAAAGATTGATCGTTAGGTTATTAGATAAATTTTGATATTTTCTCCAAAAGCGGTGCAAAATTACCCATTTTTTCTCACACCGACAAACTTTTTTGTGGGCAGTTTTTTGCCGTCGCACCAAACCAAAAATCGCTGTTTGCAAAATTCCCAAAAAAACATTAAATTTGCGTGTTTATGATTTTGAAAAAATTTGCAAACGAAATCTGCTGATTATCAGTCGATTGAAAATAGTTTGAACGACGCGGATTATTTCTTATGGTACGCAAATATGATTTTTTGGTCATCGGCGGCGGCATCGCTGGCATGAGTTACGCACTGAAAGTGGCGCGTGCAAAAAAAGGAAAAATCGCCATTGTCTGCAAAACGACGCTCGAAGAGGCCAACACAGCCAAGGCGCAGGGCGGCATCGCTTCGGTAACGAACCTGCTCTGCGATAATTTCGAGAAGCACATCGAAGACACGATGATTGCAGGCGACTGGATTTCGGATCGTGCGGCGGTGGAACAGGTGGTGCGCAATGCGCCCGCGCAAATCAAAGAGTTGCTCTCGTGGGGCGTGAATTTCGACAAGAAAGAGGACGGCTCGTTCGACTTGCACCGCGAAGGCGGCCATTCGGAGTTCCGCATTTTGCACCACGCCGACGACACGGGTGCCGAAATTCAGCGTGGACTGATGGCGGCCGTGCGTGCCAATCCCGACATCGAGATTCTCGAAAATCATTTTGCCGTCGAAATTATCACGCAGCACCACTTGGGCGTGCGTGTAACGCGCCGCACCCCCGACATCGAGTGTTATGGCGCATACATTCTCAATCCCGAAACGGGAAAAATCGACACCTATCTGTCGAAAGTTACGCTGATGGCTACGGGCGGCACGGGCGCAGTCTATGCCTCGACCAGCAACCCAAACATTGCCACAGGCGACGGCATCGCTATGGTCTATCGCGCCAAAGGCAAGGTGAAAGATATGGAGTTTGTGCAGTTTCACCCCACTGTGCTTTTCAACCACGCCGAAACGCACCCCGCCTACCTTATTACAGAGGCCATGCGCGGCTACGGCGGCATTTTGCGTCTGCCCAACGGCGAGGAGTTTATGCAGAAATACGACAAGCGTTTGAGTCTTGCACCGCGCGACATTGTGGCACGCGCCATCGACAACGAGATGAAAATTCACGCGCTCGACCATGTCTGCCTCGATGTAACGCACAAAGACCCCGAAGAGACCAAACACCACTTCCCGAATATCTACCAAAAATGCCTCAGTATCGGTATCGACATCACCAAACAGTACATTCCTGTGGTGCCGAGTGCGCACTACATGTGTGGCGGCATCAAAGTCGATTTAGATGCCTGCTCGAGCATTCACAGGCTCTACGCCGTGGGCGAATGTTCTTGCACAGGGCTGCACGGCGGCAACCGTTTGGCCTCCAATTCGCTGATTGAAGCGGTGGTTTATGCCGATGCCGCCGCCAAACACAGTTTGAGCGTGGTCGATGGCTACACATTCAACGAGAAAGTACCCGAATGGAACGACGAAGGCACCATGACCAACGAAGAGAAAGTGCTGATAGCGCAAGATGTGCGCGAAGTGGGGCAGATAATGAGCACCTATGTGGGCATTGTGCGCAGCGACCTGCGTTTGCGCCGCGCGTGGGAGCGTCTGGATTTGCTCTACGAAGAGACAGAAGACCTGTTCAAACGCGTGAAAGCCACCAAAGACATCTGCGAACTGCGCAACATGATAAATGTGGGCTACTTGATAACTCGCCAAGCACTCGAACGCAAAGAGAGCCGCGGACTGCACTACACTATCGACTACCCACATTCGAAGAATTAAGAATGAATAATAGTAGCAAGTAGCAAGATACAAGTAGCAAGAAGAGATTTTAAGAACATAGAGCATAGACGAAAATAATTGACAATGGATAATTGACAATTGACAATGTAGGGACGCACCGAGTGCGTCCGAGTAAAATGAGCAATAATTGCGGCGTTTCGGATACCGAAAACCTGAAACCTGAAACCTGAAACCTGAAACCTAAAACTTGAAACTTGAAACCTCTGACTAATGCATTAAACTTATCAACTCATCAACTTTTCAACGACCAATCAACTGATCAACCAATCAACCGATCAACCCTAAAATTAGAAACCAGAAATCAGAAATAATAAACCAAAGTATGAAAAAGTTCAAATTGTGGAACAATATCGTTGGTTGCGTGGTGTTTGCCATAGCGGCGGCTACCTACCTGCTGACGATTGAGCCGACGGCCAGTTTTTGGGACTGCGGCGAGTTTATTTCATCGGCATTCAAATTGGAAGTGGGACACCCGCCCGGAGCACCATTTTTCATGATGACGGCGCGTATGTTCACGCTTTTGGCCTCCGACCCAACGCAAGTGGCGGTCATGGTCAATGCCATGTCGGCACTATTCAGTGCGCTCACCATCTTGTTCCTCTTTTGGACTATCACGCACTTGACACGCAAAGTGCTGATACACAGCGATGAAGATTTTTCACTGTCGAAAATCATCGCCATTTTGGGCGCAGGTGCAGTGGGCGCATTGGCCTACACTTTCTCCGACACATTTTGGTTTTCGGCGGTCGAAGGCGAGGTTTATGCCTATTCGTCGCTCTTCACGGCGGTGGTCTTTTGGCTGATTCTGAAGTGGGAAGAGAGCGATGTCGATTCGCCATCGAGCGACCGCTGGCTGGTGCTGATAGCCTACCTGATGGGCTTGAGCATCGGTGTGCATCTGCTCAATTTGCTCGCCATTCCAGCCATCGTGTTGGTCTATTATTTCAAAAAATATGAACCGCATTGGAAGGGCGTTGTGGCGGCTTTTGCGGCATCGGTCGTTATTTTGGCGGCGGTGCTCTACGGCTTGATTCCGGGATTTGTAAAAGTGGCAAGTTGGTTTGAACTGCTCTTTACCAATGGCTTCGGACTGCCGTTCAACACAGGTTTGTCGGTCTATATCGTGCTGTCGATTGCTGCGCTGGTATGGGCTATTTGGGCAACGCAATATGGCAAAAACGACATTCAGGCCAAAGTGGCATTTCTCGTTTCGATGACACTGATTGGCATTCCGTTTATGGGCGGTGTCGTGCTGGGCATTCTCATCATTGCTGCGGTGGCGGCGTTCCTATTTATTAAAAAGGGTGTGAGCCGCCGCGTGATGAACACCATTGTGCTTTGCGCTACGGTGATGCTCATCGGTTACGCCTCGTACGCCATGATTGTGATTCGTTCGATGGCCAACACGCCGATGGATCAAAATTCGCCCGAAGATGTGTTCTCGCTGCAAGGCTACCTGAATCGTGAGCAGTATGGCGACCGTCCGCTCTTCTATGGTGCGGTCTATTCTGCGCCCGAAAAATTGGAAGTGAAAGGCAATGTTTGCATTCCAATCGAAAAAGAGGGCTCGCCCATCTGGATTTGCAAAGAGAAGACCACAGAAGGCGAAAAAGACCGCTATGTGATAGCGGGTTACCGCCACGGCGGCTACGAAAAAGATGAGCGTTTTATGATGCTTTTCCCACGCATGTACAGCGCACAAGGCTCGCATGTCGATGCTTACAAATCGTGGGCAAATATCAAGGGCAATCGCATCAAAGTCGATCGCTGCGGCCGACAGGAGACCATTGTCTGCCCAACCTTCGGCGAAAATCTGCGCTTTTTCTTCAGTTACCAACTGAATTTCATGTATTGGCGCTACTTTATGTGGAATTTCAGCGGTCGCCAAAACGACATTCAAGGGCACGGCGAAGTGGACCACGGCAACTGGATTACAGGCTTCGACTTTATCGACAACTTGATGCTCTGCGACCAATCGCAAATGCCTGATTCTCTGAAAGATAACAAAGGACACAACCGCTATTTCATGCTGCCGTTGCTGCTCGGCGTTTTGGGCATCGTTTGGCAACTGTCGAAAGGCAAAAAAGGCACGCAAGGCTTTTGGATTACATTCACGCTCTTCTTCATGACGGGCATTGCCATTGTTATCTATCTGAACCAAACGCCCTACCAGCCGCGCGAACGCGACTATGCCTACGCTGGCTCGTTCTACGCCTTTTGCATTTGGATAGGTTTGGGCGTGCTGGTGCTGGTCGATTGGCTGCAAAAAATCATGCCAAAAACGGCGGCTGCCATTGTGGCCGTGCTGCTCGGCTTGTGCGTGCCAGCCATCATGGCAGAGCAGAACTGGGACGACCACGACCGCAGCGGACGCTACACCTGCCGCGATTTTGGTGCCAACTATTTGAACAGTTGCGCTGCCAACGGCATCTATTTCTGCAACGGCGACAACGACACCTTCCCCATTTGGTACAATATGGAGGTGGAAGGCACACGCACCGATATGCGCGCCTGCAACCTGTCGTTCCTCTCCACCGATTGGTACATCGACCAGATGAAACGCGGCGCATACGAATCGGCACCGCTGCCTATCACTTGGGAGCGCAAAGACTATGTAACTGGCACGCTCGATGTGTCGCGCGTCATCGACCACCCACAGTTTGGCGGCACAATGCCACTGGCGCAAGCACTCGATTTGGTGCGCCGTCCCGAACTTATCGACGATGGCATCGGCACTGTGTTTGCCAGCACAGTTACCGTTCCTGTCGATAAAGAACAGGCGTTGGCTACTGGCACTGTCAAACCCGAAGATGCCGACAAAATTGTCGATGAATTGGTGATAAAACTGCCGCGCGTACTCGAAAAATCGAAAATGATGATGCTCGAGATGATCAACTCGAACAACTGGGAACGCCCCATCTACATTGCGGCTACCGTTGGCGACCAGTTCTATCCCGATGTAAAAAAATATCTGCAACTCGAAGGCCTTTGCTACCGTTTGGTGCCGATTGCCAACGAGGGCGGGCGCAATCGTGTCAATACCGAGGCGATGTACGACAACATGATGCACAAATTCAAGTTTGGCGGCATCGAAAATCCGAAAGTCTATATCGATGAGAACATTATGCGTATGTGCCGCACGCACCGTATGATGTTTGCCTACTTGGCCGATGCGCTCATCGAGGAGAAACAGTTCGACAAAGCCATCGAAGTGCTCGACTACGCCGCGAAAGTGATTCCGCACGAAACAGTGCCATACGAGTCGGTTTCGGCGATGATGGCTGCCAACTACTATGCGCTGGGCGAGATGGACAAAGGCGACGACATCATCGGCAAGGTGATTGAGAGCCTCTACCAAAACCTCGACTGGGCGGCCTCGCTGCCCGCCGACGACCGCTCGCGCCTCTCGTACGAACAGGCACCGCGCCAAAATCTCGGCATATTGCAAAACATCTACTACACCTGCGCCGAATACAACCGTCCCGCAACCGACGACATCCGAGCACACTTCGACAAATACTACCCATTAGTGGCGAAATAGTTTTATTAGTGAGGAGTGAGGAATTAGGAGTGAGAAGTGATGCGGCAAAGCCGCAATTTCAGATTTCAGATTTCAAATTAAACAATTAGAGACATAGAAACTTAGAAACAGTGCGAAGCACAAGAAACGGACGCACTCGGTGCGTCCCTACTTTACAAACTTTATAAACTTTCACACTTTCACACTTTCATACTTTCACACTAAAACAGTATGTTCATCGAACAACCAACGATAATTATGCGCTGGATTTGGCACGGTCTTTGGCGGCGCAAAGTGGCTGGTAAACGCCAAATTTACCTCACTTTCGACGACGGTCCCTGCCCCGAAACGACACCGAAACTGCTCGATATTCTCGACCGCAACGGCGTGAAAGCCACCTTTTTTTGCGTGGGCGACAATGTGCGCAAATTCCCCGAACTGTTCGCCGAATTGCAGCGGCGCGGCCACCATGTGGGCAACCACACCATGCACCATCTGAAAGGTTTTCGCACCAGCCGCCAAGCCTACATCGACGATGTGGCCGAGGCCAACCGCTACATCGGCAGCACCCTGATGCGTCCCCCTTACGGACGCATCAAATGGTCGCAACTGTGGCACTTGCAGCGGCACTACACGGTCGTTTTTTGGGATGTCATCACGCGCGACTACAACCGCAATCTCTCGCCCGAACGCGTTTGCGGCATCGTGCGGCGTTACGCCCGCAACGGCTCCATCATCGTCTTCCACGACTCAAAAAAAGCCGCCCCAAACATGCTCGCCGCCATTCAGCCCACCATCGACTTCCTAAAATCCGAAGGCTACGAATTTGCGCTGCTGTAGGCGAAATTTCAGATTTCAAATTTCAGATTGGGGCGGTGAGCCTGTCGAACAGCAAACAACTAAATCCGCAAAAATTTTTTGCTCAAAAATTTTGTAGATGAAAAAAAATAGTCTATCTTTGCGGTGATGATGACGCGGAACAACACACATACGGCTATAGACGGTTGCGCAAATTTGTTTGCACCGATTTTCTATGCTTGTAACTCGCTAATTATCAAGCAATTATCCCCCCCCCCCCCCGTATTAGGTAAAATTATTCCTAAAATTTGTATTAAAAACGG
>CAVKTI010000028.1:0-2407 GCA_963659365.1 Acutalibacteraceae bacterium
CTAAATCGCAAAATTGGTTCGTTTCTTTTGGTCGTCAAAAGAAATGAACGAAAAACAGACAGAAAATTTTACCTGCGAAACTTGAACAAAAATACAAAATAGGAAATTTTATGGGAATCTCTTTTACCCAAAATCACGAATTTGGTCAATGCCCAAAAATCGTTTTTTTTGCGCAAAAAAAACGAGGTCGAAAATGCAAAACATTCTCAACCTCTGTGCAGTGGGCCCACTTGGACTTGAACCAAGGACCTGCGGGTTATGAGTCCGATGCTCTAACCGACTGAGCTATAGGCCCGATTTCGATCGGAACGCATCCGCACCAAAAATCGCTGCAAAGGTACGCAATTTTTTGCAATCTGCAAAATAATTCGTAAATTTGTCCACCAAAAAATCCATACCATGATTTCGACACTCATTTTCGACTTTGGCGGCGTGCTTATCGACCTCGATCGCCAACGCTGTATCGAGGCGTTTCGCAGGCTCGGGCTGCACAATATCGACACGATGATTGACAACTATGTGCAGTCGGGCATTTTCAAACAACTCGAAAACGGCGACATCTCGGTGGCGCAGTTCCACGACGGCGTGCGCCAACTGACGGGCAAAGCCATTCCCGACGACGACATCGACCGCGCGCTCAACGCCTTTCTCGTCGGCATTCCGCCCGAGCGGCTGCAACTGCTGCGCCAACTGCGTCCGCACTACCGCCTGTTGCTGCTCAGCAATACCAACGCCATTCATTTTCCGCACTCGGCCGACAGCACCATCAGCAACGACGGCAGCCGCCTCTCCGACTTTTTCGACCGCTGCTACCTCTCCTACGAGGTACATCTGTCGAAACCCGCCCCCGAATTTTTCCGCTATCTGCTCGAAAATGAACATCTTGCGCCCGAAGAATGCCTCTTTTTAGACGATGGCGCAAAAAATATCGAAACGGCTAAATCGCTCGGAATCAACACAATACTGGTGCCGGAGCGTGCCGATTTATATGAAATTCTGAAAAAATATCTCTAAAAATTTGTAAGATTCGTTTATTGTTTGTAATTTTGCAGTCGATAAAGATTTTCAATAATTGAAAAATATGATGAACCAGAAATTTGTAAATGCCGAAAAGTATCTCGCTGCCTATGGCATTGCGCCCACATTGCAGCGCATAGCGGTCATCGACGACCTTTATCACCACCGCACACACGCCACAGTCGATGAGATTTTGGGGCGTTTGAGCCAAAAATATCCGAAATTTACGCAACGCACGGTTTATAATGCGCTGAATCTGTTTGTCGAAAAAGGGCTGATTTCGGCATTGAATATCGACGGTGTGAGCGCGCACTACGATTTCGAGGCGCATTTTCACGGCCATTTTCGTTGCACGCATTGCGGTCGCATTTTCGATTTCAAAATGCGCCAACCCAGAGCCGCTGCGCAGTCGTGCGGTAAGGTTGAGTCGGCGCAATACTACGCCTATGGCATTTGCAGCGATTGTATCAAAAAAGAGAAAAATTAGAATGCAAAATTATTAACCTGAATTTTTATTAACCTAAAAACAAAACGAAAGACTTATGAAAAAGTTTATTTGCCCAGTTTGTGGCTATGTACACGAAGGCGACGAAGCACCAGAGCGTTGCCCACAATGCAAACAGTTGGTCGAGTGGAAAGTGCTCGACGAGTCGGCTGCGCTGAATTTTGTTACCGAACATGTGATTGGCATTGCCAAAGACACCGACGAACAGATGCGTGCCGATTTGAATGCGCACTTTATGGGCGAGGCCACCGAAGTGGGAATGTATTTGGCCATGTCGCGCCAAGCCGACCGCGAGGGCTATCCCGAAGTGGCGGAGGCGTTCAAACGCTATGCGTGGGAAGAGGCAGAACATTGCGCCAAATTTGCCGAACTGCTCGGCGAAATGGTGTGGGACACCAAAACCAATCTCGAAAAACGCATGAATGCCGAGTCGGGTGCTTGCGAAGACAAGATGCGCATTGCTGCGCGTGCCAAATCGCTTGATCTCGATGCCATACACGACACCGTGCACGAGATGGCCAAAGACGAAGCACGCCACGGCAAAGGCTTCGAAGGACTCTACAACCGCTATTTCAAAAAATGAAAATAGTGCGCAAAAAACAGGCCGCATCCGCTCGGGTGCGGCTTTTTTGTTTGTCGCCGCTTTTTTTTGTACTTTTGCACAAAAATAATGTGCCGTTTTTTGCGTTATAATTCAATGGAGTGTATAGAGTGTGAAAGTGTATAAAGTGAAAAGTGTATAAAGTAAAAAGTGTATAAAGTGTATAAAGTGTGAAAGTATGAAAGTGTGAAGGTGTGAAAGTAATTTCTGATTTCTGATTTCTGATTTCTAATTGTTTTTTGCTTCGCAAAGATTTTTTCTCCGCTCGGCATTGCTCAAACGAG
>CAVKTI010000028.1:2417-29441 GCA_963659365.1 Acutalibacteraceae bacterium
GTTTGGCACTGCGCTCGCTTGTCGAAAAAATTCTCAAAATTGCTATCGCAATTTTGTTTCTAAGTTTCTATATTTCTAATGGTTGCATTTAAAATCTGAAATTTGAAATTTGAAATTTGAAATTGCGGCTTCGCCGCATCACTCCTAACTTTTCTTGCTACTTGCTACTCATATCTTGCTACTAATTTGAAAATGAATCGTCGTCTGACATACTTGTTACTTTTTTGCCTGCTTTTGGCGGCGTTGGGCTGTTCCACCAAAAAAAATACGGCGGCCACGCGCTCGTATCACTACACCACGGCCAAATACAACATCAATTTCAATGCGCTGCAAAACTACAACAAGGGCATCGAGCAGATGCAAAAATCGATGATCGACGACTATTCGCGCCTACTGCCGATGTACCCGATTTCGGTACACGCCAACGGTCAGGCGGTGGCTGGCACGATGGACGTGGTGATAGAAAAATGCCGCAAAACCATCAAACAGCACAGCATCACCAAAAAGCCGAAAAAGAATCCGAAAAAGGCGAAAGACCCTGATTATCAGCATTGGTACAATCAAGCGGAGTTCAATTCGCAGGTGGTGAAAGCGTGGCTGTTGTTGGGCAAAGCCGAGTTTTCGAAAGCCGATTTTATCGGTTCGGTGGGCACATTTACCTACATTGCACGGCACTATGCGGCAGAGCCAGCGGTCGTTACCGAAGCCCGCATTTGGATGGCGCGCGCCTACGCCGAAATGGAGTGGTACTACGAGGCCGAAGAGATGCTCGGCAAGATAAACGAAAACGATGTGCCGCGCGACCTGAACGGCATTTTTGCCGCCGTGAAAGCCGATTTGTTGCTGAAAGAGCACCAAAACAACGAAGCGGTGCCGTTCTTGAAAATCGCCCTCGAAAAAGAGAAGGACAAATACCAGCAACTGCGGTTCAGTTACATTTTGGGGCAACTGGCTCTGGCGCAAGGCGATTTGCCAACGGCCAACAACTATTTTCGCACGGTGGCGAAGCATGCGCCCAACTACACGATGGAGTTCAACGCGCGCATGCAGATGCTCACTTCCGAAACCGAAAATCTGCCGAAAGCCATAAAAGCACTCGAAAAAATGGCGAAAAGTCCGAACAACAAGGACTATTTAGACCAAATTTATTACGCCATCGGAAATATCTATCTGTCTGATAATCAGAAAGAATTGGCTATCGAAGCCTACCGAAAAGCCATCGATGAAAGCACGCGCAACGGCATCGACAAAGCCACTGTGCTGGTCAAACTGGGCGACCTCTACTACGACGACCGCCAGTACATTGCGGCTCACCCCTGTTTCGAGGAGGCGGCAACCATCATCAGCAGCACGCGCGACGACTACGATCGTGTGAGCCGTCTGTCGGAAACGCTCGGCGGATTGGCACAAAACTACAACACGGTGGTTTTGCAGGACAGTTTGCAGATGTTGTCGCAACTCTCGCCCGAAGAGCAACGCGTCATTGTCGATAAGTTGATAGAGCAGGTGATAGCGGAAGAAGAGGAGGCGCGCCAGCGTGCCGAGAACGAAGCCGCCATGGCCGCCGCTGCCTCCGACGACGATTCGTTTGGCGGTATGACTGCGGCTATGGGCAACACCTCGGGCGAATGGTATTTCTACAATCCGCAGTTGATAGCGAGCGGCCGCGCGCAGTTCCAGCGGCGCTGGGGCAGACGCAAATTGGAGGACAACTGGCGGCGACTCAACAAATCGGCGCAGTTTGCCGAAATAGCCGACGACGAACCCACCGACGACGAGGCACTGCCCGACAGCGTGCGCCAGCAGTCGCCTGTGGACGACAACAAAAATCCAGAGTTCTACCTGTCGCAAATTCCCAAAACGCCCGAACAGATAGCGCAGTCGAATGCCGAAATAGCGGCGGCATTGTTGGCTATGGCCGACATCTACAAAAACGGCTTGAACGACTACGAAGCCGCCATCGAAACGCTGGTCGAATACGAACGCCGTTTTCCGCATGGCGATAATTTGCTCGATTGCTATTACGCTCAGTATCATGTTTTTGGACAGTTGCACAAAGAGCCAGAACGCGAAGCGGTGCGCCAAAAAATCGTGGCGCAATTCCCCGAAAGCAAGCAGGCCATTGTGCTGTCGCAGCCCGACTATGCGGCGCAGGTGGCGCGTATGTACGCCATGCAAGATTCGCTCTATGCGGCGACTTATCACTGTTACAGCCAGAACGATTTTGCCTGCGTGTTGGCCAATTACGACCACATGGCGGCCGCCTATCCGCTCTCGATGTTGATGCCAAAATTCGCCTTTTTGCGAGCGTTGAGTTTGGGCAAAACGCGCCCCGCCAACGAGATGAAAACTGCGCTCGACGACCTTGTGGCGCGCTATCCGCAGAGCGATGTCGCCAGCATGTCAAAGGATATTTTGGCACTGATGTCGCAGGGCAAGGAGGCGCAACAGGGCACTGTGGGCAATTTGGCGGCACTACGCCAGCAGGAGTTGCAGCAGGAGGCCGAAGAACCGATTACCGAAAAGAGTTACACCGCCGACCACAAACTGCCGTTTTCGATTATGTTCGAACCTGCCGATGCACAGGCGGCAAACCGCACGCTGTTCGACTTGGCGGCCTACAATTTCTCGAAATTTCTTATCAAAGATTACGATTTAGCCCTGCGCGTCGTCGATGAACATCGGGTGGTGGTGCTTTCGGGGCTCGAAAACTACGACGAAGCCGCTTGGTATCTCGGTTTGGCCGACAAAGACGAGGCGCTGCGCTCCGTGTTGAGCGGCTGCACGCTTGTTCTGCCCATTGCCGACGACAATTTGGCTCTCATAAATCTGCTCGGATTCGAGGCGTACAAACAATTTTACGATGAAAAAATCAGATAGGACACTCACCTACGACGAACTGCTGTTCAAAGCGTCGGCCTATTGCGCTATGGCGGAACATTGCGCCGCCGAAGTGCGCGAAAAACTGCGCTTGTGGGGTGCTTCTGCCGCCGATGCCGACCGCATTGTCGCCTACCTTTCGTCCGAAAAATATCTGGACGAACTGCGCTACTGCGAGGCGTTTGTGCGCGACAAATTTCGGTTCAACCGCTGGGGGCGTATCAAAATCGAGGTGATGTTGCGTGCCAAAAATCTGCCCGACGACTGCATTGCGCAAGCGTTGGCACAAATTGCCGACGACGAGTACCTACAAACACTTTCCGACCTGATTCGTGCCAAAGAGCGCACGCTGAAAGTCCGCGGCTACCACGACCGCCGTTTCAAACTCATACGGTTTGCACAAAGCCGTGGCTTCGAGTTGGACGCCATCGCGCAGTGTCTTCCGTAGTTTACCGCACGACTATTTTCTCCGTTTTTGTTCCAATTCGCACAATGTAGATGCCGCTTGTGGCTGACTGTTGATAGGCGGTGGCGTTGTGCGCTTCGCCGATTTTCTGCCCAAACAGATTGTAAACCGCAATGTCGGTCGGGGTGGCGCACTCGGCTACGATGGTCGTGCCGCGCACAAACAGGCTGCTGGCCGCTGTTGCTGTGCCAATCGCCGTTTCGTCGGCATCGGTGCAGACATTCTCCACGGTGTAGCGGCTGCCATTTTCCCGCTTTACAGCGATGTCGAGGCCGCGCACTGTGCCGTTGTGGCAGTTGCCTTCGGTGTCGGTAACATCGTACACCAAATTATACTTGCCGCTTGCAGTGCAACTGATTGACAATGAGCCACTTTGCAGATATGCATCCACGCAGTTGCCGCGGCCGCAAACATGCCACAACGAGAGATTTTCGTTGCCAGCGGCCAGTCCGTTTGGCGTGGTGTCTTGCGCCGAATTGTAGTCGCCAATGAATGTTTTTCCGTCGGCAGTGTAGATGTCGAAAGTGGCGTATGCACCCGTCCCTTCGATGACTTCGTTGCCATCTTGCGTGTCGAAACTGATGCCGTCGGAGTAGATTTCGACCATGAAATTGTTGTAAGTCGAGTAGGTTGTACCGTAGTAGAAGGCGCGTCCTTGCGTGAAAGTGTACTCTTTGGTCAGGTCGGGCGTGTCGTCGTCGTCGCTGCCAGTGCCGTCGGTGGTGATGCGAATGGCGGTAAAGCAGAGTTGTCCTTTCTCTTTGCTTTTGCTGCCGTAGTTGTTCGCTCCCACGGTAAAGGTAACCGATTGCGCACTGCCGCTCCATGTGGCGGAATAGTCGGGGTCGTTAGCGACGGTGGCAGTGCCGCTCGTAACGGCCAGTTCGGGCAGCCGCTCCTTGCCCTGCGACGAAATCACAAACTCGATGGCGGTGATGTGTGGGTCGGTCGTCTCCACTTTGAGTGTCGCACCGAACTGCACGCGCACATCGCCTGTGGCGGCGAAATAGCCCGATTGTGCGCCGTAAGTGCCTTTGCTCGCCGTCAGCGTGATGCCTTTGTCCGCATCGCTCACAACGAATGTATTTTTCTGCGTATCGCCAGTGAAATAGTCCGACATTGTCAGTTTCACCGTGCGCGCCGAAACGCCCACCACAACGGCCAAAAACGCCACCAAAAGAGTCAATTTTTTCATGGTAAAAAGTTTTGCATAATTTTTGCTACAAAATTAGTAGATATTTGTGAAAAACCCAAATTTATAGTGAGCAGTTAGCAGTTAGCAGTGAGAAGTTAGCAGTGTTCTTGAATGAGGAGTTAGGAATTTTTAGTTAGAAGTGAGAAGTTAGCAGTGAGCAGTGAATTTAATTATTTGAAAATTGCGGCGGTATTGGTCGCAAAATTTCAAATTTCAAATTAACCATTAGGAACATAGAAACATAGAAACAAAAATTGCGATAGCAATTTTGAGAAACTAGAAATTAGAAATCAGAAATAACCCAAAACATTACAATTATGAGAATCGCATTAGTGGCGCACGATGCGCGCAAACAGGAGTTGATTGAGTGGGTCAAGTTCAACAGCGAGGAGTTGTCGAAACACGAACTTTTTGCCACGGGAACGACAGGCAAACTCATCTCCGAAATTACCGTTCCAACCGACGATGCCGACGGCGAGCCGTTGCACCTCAAAGTAACGCGCCTCTTGTCGGGACCGCTTGGCGGCGACCAGCAGATTGGTGCCATGATTGCCGAGCGCAAAATCGATTGCCTCATCTTTTTCTGCGACAATCTGATAACGCAAGGCCATCAGCAAGATGTGGGCGCATTGAGCCGACTGGCATCGCTCTACAACATTGCGTTTGCCACCAACCGCACCACCGCCGACATGATTATGACCAGTCCGCTTTGGAAAGACGGCGACTACCAGCCGATTGTGCCAGAGTGCATCGAAAATTACAAAAATCGCAAATTGTAGCGTTGTGCGTGTGGCCGAAAAGTTGTATCTTTGCACAAACGCATTTAGGGGACTTCTATAAATTCCTCGTTTTGTAAAAAATATAACTTTGGATTTCTGAATACTTTTGTGCGCTTTTTGTTTTTGGACTGCATCTGTCTGACTTTCACTCAATTACAATGCCACCGCATTGCGCTTTCGCTCAAGCCAAACATCTGCTAGCCCAAAATTCAAAAATCACTACAAAGAAATTTATAGAAATCCCCTTACAAAAATTTGACAAATCTGACAAAAATGGAGAAACACATTTTCAATGCTGGTCCGTGCAAACTGCCACAGCCAGCCATCGAGGCGGCCATCGCTGCCATACGCGATTTTGATGGAACAGGCGTTGGTCTGCTCGAAATTTCGCACCGCACGCCGGGTTGGGAGCGCATTATGGCCGAAACGGAGCAACTCTGGCGCGAACTGCTGCACATTCCCGACGAATATGCGGTGCTGTTCCTTGGCGGCGGCGCATCGACGCAGTTTTTCACCGTTCCTGCCAATCTGCTTGGCAAAAAAGCCGCCTATTTGCAGACGGGCGTTTGGGCAAAAAAAGCCGCCAAAGAGGCAAAACACTATGGCGAAGTGGAGATTGTAGCGTCGTCGGAGGACAAAAATTACACCTACATTCCAAAAAATTATGTCATTCCTGCCGATGCCGACTATTTTCACATCACAACGAATAACACCATCTACGGCACGGAGATAAAAACCGACCTCGACAGCCCTGTGCCGCTCGTGGCCGATATGAGTTCCGACATCATGAGCCGCCCTGTCGATGTAAAAAAATATGCGCTGATTTACGGTGGTGCGCAAAAAAATGTTGGCCCTGCGGGTGTGGCGTTTGTGATTGTGCGCAAAGACCTGCTCGGCAAGGTGGAACGCTCGCTGCCGACGATGGTCGATTATCGCACGCACATCGGCGCAGAGCCGAAAAACAACTCGATGTTCAACACGCCGCCAGTGTTCGCCATCTTTGTGATGCACGAAACGCTGAAATGGATAAAATCGTTGGGGGGCGTGGAGGCAATGCAACGCCGCAATGCCGAAAAAGCCGCGCTGCTCTACAACGAAATCGACCGCAACCGCCTGTTTGTTGGCACGGCCGTCGAAGAAGACCGCTCGCTGATGAATGTCTGCTTTGTGATGCAGCCCGAATACAAGGAGCACGAAGCCGAATTTCTCGAGTTTGCCAAACAACGCGGCATGGTCGGCATTAAAGGCCATCGCTCGGTGGGCGGTTTCCGCGCAAGCCTCTACAACGCCTGCGAATTGAGCGATGTGCAGGCTTTGGTGGCGTGTATGCAGGAGTTCGAAAAACTGGTGCTAAAATAGGTACAGCCGATAAAACAAGAAAGCGCAGGGCAAATGCTCTGCGCTTTTCGTTTGGCGGAAATCCAACCTATTTTGCCAATTTCAGAAGGGCGGTTGCTCCTTCGGGCGAAAGTGTGATGACTTCCGACAGCGGCTCGAATTGGTAGGGAATGTAGGTCAGCACTTGGCAGCGTGCAAACTGCTTGTCGGCCGACACCACCAAATCGATTTTGATGTTGCTCTCGCTGGGCGAAACCACTTTGGCGAGTGCCTCCCAATCTTGGTTTTCGATGTGGCGGATAGCCTCTTTTCCCGAACCGCTCAAAATGTAGATGACATGGCCGTGGAGCGCGCTTTTGTTGTGGCACAGTTGCCGACAGTTGTAGCCGAGATGCAGGCAGCCCCAAACCACAAAAACGATTGCGCCGCAACCCAACGCAAAAAATGTGGCGGTGTTGTTTTCGCATTTCAGCGCACGCATCGCCACAAACATCGCCACGCCGATGATGATGAGCAGCGCACCGACGCAGATTGCTTTTACATTGATATTTTTCGATATGTTTTGTTCCTCGCCGCACAGCAATGCCGACGAAATTTTTGATTTTGCCATGATGATTTTCAGTTTTTTTGTTAAAAAAAGTGTGTTGATTTTTTTTGTTGGCACTGTTGTAGCCGCAATGCCGACGGCGGAATTTTGTTGATACAAAATTCCACGCCACTTTGCCCGAAGGCAGCAGCGAAAAAGGTCGGAATTTGGTGGCTGGCTAACGCAAAATGCGCCGTAGCGCAAAGATGTAGTGGCGCGCCATATCGGTGTCGGTGGCATCGCCGAGGCGTGCAGCAAAGAGTTGCCGCTGTTTTTTGAGATTTTCGACATGCGATTTTTCCACCGCATGAATGTGTGGCATGGGCGTGTTCGACAGGTGTGTATTTATCTGTGTAACCAGCACATTGGGAGCGTTCACGCTGTGGCAGAGTATGGCGCAGCCGCTTGTGCCGCTCCACGCATTCCATGCGCACGCTGGCGTGTCGGTTGGCGCGGTTATGTCGGGAAGAGCCTCGCCACGCGCACCAAGTCCGCCGACCAGCAGCAGCCCAATAAACAGTAGTGTGAACAGTTTTTTGCCCATAGTTCGATTTCGACCGACAAAATTCGCAATAATTTTGCTATTTTGCAAGTTTTAGAATTTCAAATTTCAGAATTTAAGTGTTTCAGTGTTTCAGGTTGTGGCATTTGAAACGCCTCTAAAATTTAATTAAGTAATTGGAAATTAAGAAATTGGGTAATTAAAAAGTCTATGCTCTATATTCTATGCTCTCAAAATCTAACTCTTCAGCCATCGGTCGAGCCATGCGAAGAAGGTGCGTTGCCACAGAATGCCGTTTTGTGGTTTCAGCACCCAGTGGTTTTCGTCGGGGAAAATGAGCAGTTCGGCTGGCACGCCACGCAGTTTGGCGGCATTGAATGCACTCATGCCTTGCGAGGCGAGTATGCGGTAGTCTTTTTCGCCGTGAATGCAGAGAATTGGCGTGTCCCAGTTATCGACAAAAAGGTGTGGCGATGTGGCAAAAGTGCGTTGCGCGGTGGCGTTGTTTTTGTCCCAATAAGCACCGCCCATGTCCCAGTTGGCGAACCACATCTCTTCGGTTTCGAGGTATTGCTGTTGCAGATTGAAAATGCCGTCGTGCGCGATGAACGCCTTGAAACGCTTGTTGTGATGGCCCGCCAGCCAATAGACCGAAAATCCGCCGAAACTTGCGCCCACGCAGCCCAAATGGTCGGTATCGACAAACGGCTCTTTGCAAAATGTGTCGATGGCGGTGAGGTAGTCTTTCATGCACTGTCCGCCGTAGTCGCCGCTGATCTGTTCGAGCCACTCTTGGCCAAAGCCGTAGAGTCCGCGCCGGTTGGGCGCAACAATGATGTAGTCGTTGGCGGCCATTATTTGGAAGTTCCAGCGGTAACTCCAAAACTGGCTCACAGGCGATTGTGGGCCGCCTTCGCAGTAGAGCAGCGTGGGATATTTTTTCGAGGCATCGAAGTGCGGCGGATAGATTATCCAGACAAGCATCTGTTTGTTGTCGGAAGTGGTCATCCAGCGCGGTTCCACGCGTCCCAACGCCATCTGGTCGAGCAGGGACTTGTTTTCAAAGGTGATTTGTCGCTGTTCGCCAGTGGTCGGGTCGATGGTGTAGATGTCATTAGGCGCACTCATGCTGTGGCGCAATCCCACAAGTCCGTCGGGCGTGAGTGTTATCGATTCGTAGTCGTGTATGCCGTCGGTTATTTGCGCAAATTGGTGCGTGGCGATGCTGGTTTTGTAGATTTGCGTGGTGCCGTGTTGGCAACTGGTCAGGTAGATGTCTTCGCTGTTGTAGTCCCACACGAGTGTGGCGCAACTCTGGTCCCAATCGGCCGACAGGTCGGTGCGTTCGCCCGTTTCGAGATTCATCACAAACAGACGATTTTTGTCCGATTCGTAGCCGTCGTGCGCCATACTTTCCCACGCCAGCCACTGCCCATCGGGCGAAAATTGCGGGTTGATGTCGTAGCCCATCATGCCTTCGGTGAGATTGCGTGTTTCGCCGCTGGCGAGGTTGTACAGATAGATGTCCGAATTGGTCGAAATGGCATATCCCAAGCCCGATTTTTTGCGACAAGTGTAGGCTATCGCCGTTTCGTCGGGCGTCCACGCCAACTGTTCCACGCCGCCAAATGGTTTCATCGGGCATTCGTAGGGCGTGCCGTCGAGCAAATCGACGATGTTGCTCACACGCAGCGATTTGCCGTCGTTGGTCAGGTCGCCAACAAATGGGTGCGGCGCAGTTTCGACCCATTCGTCCCAATGTTTGTACATCAAATCATCGACAATGCGGCCAGTTGCCAGCGGCAAATCGGGATATTTGTCGGCCGTTGTCGGCACAGTTTTCACTTGCGCTATCAGAATAATTTTTGTGCGCGATGGCGAGAGCAGGTAGCCCTCTATCTCTTTGTCGAACCCCTCGAGGCAGAGTTCTTTTTCGTTCGACATTCCAGCGGTCAGATAGAGTTTTCCGCCTTTCAGGTAGGTCAGTTGCGCATTGCCCCACCAAGCGGGGTCGCTGCCCACAAATTCGTCGTAAGTTTCGAGCGTGCCGTCTTTCGGCGCAGCCAGTCGCACCCAAGTGGTCGAGCGGTTTTCCGCCACGCTGTAGTACGACACCGTGTAGGCGGTGTTGCCCACTTCGATATCGGGAACTACGCTGCCAATGCGCCCCATCGCCCAGAGTGCTTCTGGGGTCATGCGGTCGCCTTCGAGCGTCAAGTCGTTGCGCCCGATCGGGGTTGCGTCGTCATTTTTGTCGCTTGTGTTGCACGCCGTCGTGCCAACCAATAGTGCCATCATTGCCAAAAATTTCAATTTCATAGTTCGATATTTTGTCCGTGTGCAAAGGTACGAAAAAAGTGTGAAAGTGTGAAAAGTATGAAAGTGTGAAAGTAGGGACGCACCGAGTGCGTCCGTTTCTCGCGCTTCGCGCTGTTTCTGTGTTTCTATGTTTTTTTTTGTTGATTTGCGGATTTGGGGATTTGGAAAAATCCGTAAAACAGTAGAGCCGTCACACTGTGACGGCTCTACAATCTATAAGACCCCCTCAATCCCCCAAGGGGGGAAGTTTGCTGCGCGGAAGCGCAGCAATTTCAAATTTCAGAATTTCAAATTGTTAGTAGCAAGATATGAGTAGCAAGTCGCAAGAATTTCCAATCTGCAAATCCACAAAAAAAATGGAACGCGGCCAACGGCCGCGCCCCATTGTCAATTATCAATTGTCAATTATCAATTATTTCACAACCACTTTCTGCGCCTTGTCGCCGACTTTAACGATATAAACGCCATTCAGCGAGCCATTCAGGCGTGTAACATTGCGGCCGAGCAGGTCGAAAATCTGGAACTCTTGCGCACAAATTACACGGCCGTTTTCGGTGCGGAGGTCGAGTGCTTGGGTGGTGGCGAGAGCAGTGGCAGTTTTGACTTTGAAAGTCGCACTTACGGTAACATTGCTTGCGGGCATAGTAAATTTGTTGCCTTCAACCGCGATAGGATTACCGGTAGCGTCCTTTACGGTCAGCACATCGAGTTCGTAACCCGTGTCGGGGGTAATGGTCAGCGTAACCTCATCATCCATTTGTGCAGTTGCAGAGGCGGTTACCTTGCCATTTGCAATACCGTCGGCAATGGTAATCGTGTAATTTACTTTCTTGAAAGTCGCACTTACGGTAACATTGCTTGCCGGCATAGTAAATGTGTTGTTCGTAACTGCAATATCTTCGTTGGCAGCGTCTTTTACGGTGATTGCCTCTAATTCGTAGCCCGTGTCGGGGGTAATGGTCAGCGTAATGGTTTCGC
Source organism: Acutalibacteraceae bacterium (assembly GCA_963659365.1). GTDB lineage: Bacteria > Bacteroidota > Bacteroidia > Bacteroidales > Paludibacteraceae > W0P28-013. Next base: position 13,461 of record CAVKTI010000028.1, read on the forward strand.
CGGCTACACTTTCCGTCTTGTCGGCTGCTATAGTACCGTGTTCTGGTTGGGTGAGCGAAATGGCGTATTTAATATCTTGAACGAGACGGACTGCCTGCCCGTTGTAGCGATAGTAGTTGTAGCCCGCGTCCGCTCCATCCGCGTAGAAGTTCAGGTAGTACGCTCGGTTCGAGTCGTACGCCGTAGCAGACCAATAGTAGGTGCGGTTCTGCACATTGTACATACTCGACCCGTCGCGGCACCCCGAAGCAGGCAAGAAGACTGCGCCTGCGGCTTCGAGTTTTTGCCACTGATCGAGGGTAAAGGTTTGGTAAGTAGCGTAGGCTTCTATGCTCCAACCACTTGCAAAGCCACTCTTGAAGGTTACACCTTCGGGGCAAGTCCAATCATCGGGCAATAGGATAAGACCATTCGCATACTCTGTATCGCTTAATGTGATACGGGCGACACCTTTCCTCTCGCTTGCATTGGGGCGGGTGTTGAGCAGGTATGCCCACTCATCTTTCGTTAGTGTACGGTAGGTGTTGGGTGCATAGGTACCGATGGTGTTTGTACCCCAATCTACAAAGTCGCCCAAATAGTCATTGTAGTCTGTTGAGGTGCTAATACCCCACTTGGTCGTTTCATTGTTTGTACTCCAACCAAAGAGGTCTATCTTGTCGGCGAGGGCAGAACCGTTCACATTGGCTTCGCCGAGCATTTCCGTTTGGTAGTCGGCGAATGACCATGTGTAGTTGCCGCTTGTTACGCCTGCACATTGCAGGTTGCCCTGCGAGAAGAGGACTTGTTTGCCTTCGGAGGAAACCGTAAAGGCTACGGGAGTAAAGGCAGAGGATACTTTCTCGAACTCGGCGGTGATAGTTACTTCGCCTGCGGGCATGGTGAAGGTGTAGTCGCTTGTTACAGTAGCCTTTTCGCCTTCGCCGTATGTTACGGTGATTTCTTTGAGTTGGTAGTATACAGCAGGCGTGATTGTCAGCGTAATGGTTTCACCTGCTACACTTTCTGTCTTGTCGGCGGCGATATTGCCGTGTTCGGGTTGGGTGAGCGAAATAGCGTATTTAACATCTTGAACGAGACGGACTGCCTGCCCGTAGTAGCGATTGTTGTTGCCCGCGAACGCCTCACCCGAGCCGAAGTACAGGCAGTACGCGCCGTCCGAGCCGTACGCCGTAGCAGACCAATAGCGACCGTAGTCCTGCACACGGTTCATACCCGACCCGTAGCGGTATCCCGAAGCAGGCAAGAAGACTGCGCCTGCGGCTTCGAGTTTTTGCCACTGGTCGAGGGTGAAAGTTTGGTAGGTAGCGTAGTAATCTACACCATAACTATCGGCAAAGCCGCTCTTGAAGGCTACATCTGCAAGGTCAGTCCAACTGTCGGGGAGCAGGATAAGACCATTTGCATATTGCGTGCCGTCATCATTTAACTTGATACGGGCTACACCTCTTAGATTGCTTGCATTGGTACGAGTGTTGAGTAGGTATTTCCACTCGTCGTTAGTCAATGTGCGGTAGGTGTTGGGCGCATAGGTGCCGATGGTGTTTGTTCCCCAATCCACAAAGTCGCCTGTATAGTCGGCATAGTCTTTCGAGGTGCTGATACCCCACTTGGCTGTTTCCGTATTGCCGCTCCAACCGAAGAGGTCAATCTTGTTTGCGAGGTCGCCGGCACTGACATTGGCTTCGCCGAGCATGTCGTATTGGTTCTCGGCGAATGACCATGTGTAGTTGCCGCTTGTTACGCCCGTACATTGTAGGTTGCCTTGCGAGAAATAGACTTGCTTGCCTTCGGAAGAAACCGTAAAGGCAGCGGGCGTGAATGCCGCCCAAAGGGCGGTGGTGGCGAGGAAGAGTGCCATCAGGAAAGAAGTGATTCTTTTCATAATTGTTTGTTTTTGAGTGAATAATTAGGATTATTTGTTGCTGTAATCGTCATTTTGTTCTTTGGTAGGCACAATAAAAAAGCGTGGAGTTCGACAATTGTCGTTCCACACATTGAGGCTGTCGCATTGCCCAGAAAATTAGAACTGACAACGCGAAACCCACGCGAACATAAGACAATGCGCCAACCAATATAGACGGCAAATATGCTTACATTCCGAGAGCATCTATCGTTGCTAAGTCCTGAATTCTCTTGAAAGTTGCGACATTTCAATGTGTCAGAACAGAGCGTCAATAAACGCCTTTATTATGTCTGCCAATCAGCACACAAATTTGTGCAAACCAGCACCACAAAAGTACAACATTATTTTGAAATCGCCAAAATAATTTCAGAATTTTTAGTCGCAAGATATGAGTAGCAAGTCGCAAGATAAGTTAGGAGTGAGGAATTAGGAGTGAGGAGTGATGCGGCAAAGCCGCAATTTCAGATTGAAAAATTATTTGAAAATTGCGGCGTTTTGGAACGCAAAAATTCAAAATTCTTAATTAAGTGCGTGGCTTTTCCCCCTATCGGGGGAAACGGGAAAGGGGGCCACTGCCAAGATAATTAACAATAAACAATGAATAATAATTGCGGCGTTCAAAATACCGACAATTTGAAATTTGAAATTTGAAATTTGAAACTCTGAAATCTGATTTCCAACCCCTCCGTTGCGCTCGTCCCCTTGCAAAGGGGACAGGTTCGCACTGTTGTTGGTTCAGTTTACAGCCAAGTTGGTAGAGTATTCTCCCCTTTTCAAGGGGAGTACCTGCCGAATGGCAGGGGTAGGGTTGGAAAATAACTCAATGATTCAATAACTCAATAATTCAATGGCGTTTCGCTGCCGTCAAAAAATTTTTCGGCACGAGCGATTTGAAACGCATTGGCTGGTGTGTGGCAGGGTGTTCGAACTCAAGCGTGCAGGCGTGCAGCGCCAGTCTGTCGATGATGGGCGATGCGCCATTGCCATATTTGCGGTCGCCAAGTACAGGGTGGCCAATGGCAGCCATCTGCACACGAATTTGGTTGGTGCGCCCCGTTTCGAGATGCAGTTCGAGGAGCGAAAGACGGCCATTTCCGCCGATTTTTTGGTAGTGCGTAATCGATTTTTTGCCGCCATTGTTGCGAAACGACGAAAAGACGCGCGTAGTTTTCGGATTCTCGGTAAGCCACGACACAATGGTATCGCGATCGGGCTGCACATCGCCTTCGACCAAAGCCACATAGGCGCGATTCGACACGATAGTGCGCCAATTTTCGCGCATAAATTCCTGTAAATCACGACTTTTGGCGAAAACCAGCAGTCCCGATGTCTCGCGGTCGAGCCGATGCACCACAAAAACGCCGTTGCGTGGATTGCTCTTTTTGACCCAATTTTTGAGAATCGAAAAGACCGTCGTTTCGTGCGATTCGGGCGCAGTTGCCACCGTGAGCAGCCCTTCGCGCTTATCGACCACAAGCAGATAGTCGTCCTCGTAAACCAAGCGGAGTTGCGGGTGCGAAAAAGCCGTTGTTTGTGGTGCATTGCGCAGCACCATTACCACATCGCCTGCGGCCAGCGGCTTGTCGAATTGCGTTTCGGGGCGGTCGTTCACCAGCACCTGTTTGTGCACCAGCAACGCCTTGACCGAAGTGCGGCTCATGCCCATTTTTGCCAACAAAAACGGCAGCAGCGGCATCGCTTCGGCCACGCGCAAAAGTGTCCGTCCATCTTTTCCCATCGTCGCAATTAGTTGTGATATTTTCGGAGCAACTGGCTGTAGGCATCGGTCGCTTTGAAGGCGGCAAACCAACTGTCGAAGCGGTTGCGCAACTCCTGCTCTTTCGCAGGAAAAGCCCACGCGCGCCACTGGTCGAAGCCGAGTTGCGTGTCGCTATCGAGTTGCGGATAGAAGCGTTTCACGGCCTGTGCCGCCGAAAGGTCGGCCGCCACGAACCTTATTTTTCCGCGCGCCACCATCGCCAGCAGATGTTCCGTGTCGATGTCGGGCAGATATTCGATGCGAAAAGTGATGCCGAGTTCCTCCTCGATGTGTCGCAAAACGAGCGCATCGGGCGAGCCAGCGGGCAGATAGATGGTTTTGCCGTCCAACGCCGCCACATCGCGCACCAGCGTGTGCTGGTCGGTTTTGGAGGGTTTGCGCTGCACCAGCACAAGGTTGCTTTTCGCTATCGGCAACGAAAACGACACTTCGTCTTTCAGTTCGGTCGTTATCGGTAACAGTTTCATTATCAGGTCGTAAGCCCCAGAATTTAGCCCTTCGATGTTTTTGTTCAAATCGGGTTCGACCACAAATTGTACGCCCACGCCGAGCGTATCGGCAAAGGCTTTGAGCAGTTCGTACTGAAATCCGCTGGTGTCGCTGCCGTTCACCACAAAGCCCTGCGCACTGTATTCGGTCGCCACGCGCAAAAGGTTCTCCTTGCGCACATCGTCGAAAGTGCGCGGCTGCACACGCCAGTACGCCACCGCCGCCAAAACCAGCAGCGCAACGCCCATCGCTATCAGAATTTTGAACCGTTTACGCATTACTACTTCGTTATTTCAAATTTCAGATTTCAAATTTCAGATTTCAAATTTGTTTTTATGTTTCTATGTTTCTTGCGCTACGCGCTGTTTCTATGTTTCTGTTGATTTGGTTATTTGTTGATTTGGTTATTTGTTGAATCGTTTAATCGTTGAACTGTTGAGGCGTTTCGGACGCACGCGGTGCGTCCCTACTTTCACACCTTCACACCTTCACACTTTCTCACTCAAAAAACACTACTCACTTCTAACTTCTCACTTCTAACTTCTCACTCAATCATAGAATGTCCACGAAACGCCAAATTGGAATGTTGCTGGATTGAGCGGATAGTAGGGCATCGAGAAGTAGTTGCGGCCGCCAAAGAGCGTGGCGTTCCAGTTGGCGTACTGCGCATAGAAACGCACGCGCTTGATGCAGCAGTTCAGATAGACATTCATCTCGGGATAGTTGCCCACCTCGTAGTCGTGTTGCAGGAAAAATACGCCTGTGGCTGGCATATAATCGTTGCTGTAGTAGGCGGTGTGGTAGCGCACACTCACGCCAAGTTGGAAAGTCAGCACACGATTGAAAAAGTGGTCGAGGTAGTAGAAATTCGAGAATATAGCGAAATCGGGCAGCGGCAACAGGCGGCGATTGCTCGTGTATTGGTACACCGCTTTGTTGTCGAGATGAAACCGCCACGCACGCAGATTGGCCGTAACATCGGCGGCAATTACTTGCACATTGCCGTCGTGCTGGGCGGGCAGCGCATTTTCGTCGAAATAGATCATTTTCGTGATGTTTTCGAACTGCACACCGAGCGAGATGTCGCGCGTGGGAAAGGCGATGCGCCCCTTGACATTGAAACGCATATAGCGATCGAAATTTTTCTCCCACTGAAAATGGTTCGACAGATAATGATCGGTCAGAAATTCGCACGATTCGCTGTAAAAACCGCCGCGCGCCGAAATCAGCATCGTGTCTTTGGCGGTAATCGGGAATATGCTACCAATGCCGCCGTGAATCGAAAAATCGCCCATATTCGGCCCTATCAGATAGACATCGCCCGTGGCATCGAAAGTGAATTTTTCGCCCTCGCGTTTGAAAATCTGCGCTCCCACACGCAGGTGGTGCTCGGTGCGTTTGGCAATCAGTGCCGAATCGTTTTCGAACTGGCGATAACGGCGCAGGTCGTACTCCACAAAGCCCGTCAGCCCGAAGCGCATTATGCGGTTGAACTTCTCCTCGAGCGTTACGCCCAGCGTATTTTTCAGCGACCAAGCGCGCGTCGAATCGAGCGTATTTTCGCCGCTATAATAGTGGTAGTCGTAGTAGCCGCTCGTTACCGAATCGATTTCGACATAGCGGCGGCGAAAATCCTCGAACTTGATGGAGTGCGCTATCGAAACGATTGGAATGTAGTCGTAAGCGACCGAATCTTCGGTAACTTGACGCTCTTTTTCGTAGCCAAAACCGACTTTGTGGTTGTAATAGAAAAAGTTATCAACATAGCCCACAATGGCGTTCAGGTTGGTGGGAATGTTGTTGGCTTCGATGTTCAACGCCTCATCGGGGTGCAAAATGTAGTCGCGGTCGGTGATGCCGCCGCTCTCGTGGTTGCGAAAATTGTTGAACATCATCACACCCTGCGCCGAGTAGCGCCGCCCATTGTAACTGCCCCACAAACCGCCGTTCACCATGCGTGTGGCTTGGTTGGCATACTGTCCGCGCCCATAAATGAGATCGACCAAACCGCCGAAGTTGAGGCGCGAATTGGCGTTCATCGTGAAAAACGACTTGAAATGGTCCTGTTGGTAGAATGTGGGCAGCGACGAGCGGTATTCTAATTTTGCGAATGGGGTCGTCGTGTTAAAAAACTGTATATCTTCGACACCAACTAAGTAGGCATCGTAGGGCGAAGAGAGAAAAAGTGTCGATTTTTGCGTGCGGTCGAAATAGATTTTCGATTGCAGCGGCGAGCCAAGGTTGCCGTTCCAATCGTTGGCAATGCTGTAAGCGTTCACCGGATTGGCATCTTGGTAACTCACCGCCGATGTATCGAGCGAGCAAGTATCGGCCACGCCCAGCAACTCGTCGATGTGCCAAACGCGTATGCGCGACGGGATTTTCACGCTGTTCGATGCGCCAAACACCGCGCCCGTCAGCACCAAAAAAAGTATCACTACCCTGAAACGGTTCATAACCTGCAAAGATACGGCTTTTCTGCCAATCCAGCAAATTGTGTAAATAACAACTTTTTCGTACCTTTGCACACGAAATTAGTCACAAGATGTGAGTAGCAAGTAGCAAGACGAGATTTTAAGAAGATAGAATATAGAGCATAGACTTTTTAATTACCCAATTATCTAATTTCCAATTATTTAATCAAATTGGGTGGTGGTCGGCACAAAAATTCATAATTCATAATTCTTAATTCTTAATTCTTAATTAGACAAAAGGCTTTTCCCCCTATCGGTGGAAACGGGAAAGGGGGCGACAAGAAAAATTAACAATAAACAATGAATAATAATTGCGGCGTTTCAAATACCGAAAACTTGAAACTTGAAACCTGAAACCCCTCACCAATGCATTAAACTTATCAACTCATCAACTCATCAACCAAACTTTCACACTTTCACACTTTCACACTTTCACACTTTCACACTAAAAAAATATGGTTACCAACGATTTTTCATACATTGAGTCGGCTATCGACGATTTTCGTGAGGGCAAATTTCTGATAGTTGTCGATGACGAAGACCGCGAGAACGAGGGCGATTTCATCGTGGCGGCCGAAAAAATAACGCCCGAAAAGGTCAATTTCATGCTCAAACATGCGCGTGGCGTGCTTTGTGCGCCCATCACCATCGAGCGTTGCAAAGAACTCGACCTGCCGCACCAAGTGGCCGACAACACATCGGTGCTTGGCACGCCGTTCACCATTACCATCGACAAGTTGGAGGGCTGCACCACAGGCGTTTCGGCTGCCGACCGCGCCGCCACCATTCGCGCCTTGGCCGACCCTGCCTCTACGCCGCAAACATTCGGTCGCCCGGGACACATCAATCCGCTCTATGCGCAGGATAAAGGCGTGCTGCGCCGCGCTGGACACACCGAAGCGTGCGTCGATCTCGCCAAATTGGCTGGCCTCTATCCTGCTGGCGCACTCATGGAGATAATGAACGAAGATGGCACCATGGCGCGCCTGCCCGAACTGAAAAAAATCGCCCAAGAGTACGGACTGAAAATCATTTCGATACGCGACCTGATAGCCTACCGCCTGCAACAAGAATCGATTGTAGAGCGTGGCGACGAGGTGGATATGCCCACGCAATACGGCCATTTCCGCCTGATCCCTTTCCGCCAAAAATCGAACGGTTTGGAACACATTGCGCTCATCAAAGGCGAGTGGCAGCACAATGAACCGATTTTGGTGCGCGTACACTCGTCGTGCGCCACAGGCGACATTTTCGGGTCGTGCCGCTGTGAGTGCGGCGAGCAACTGCACCAAGCCATGCGCGCCATCGAAAAAGAGGGCAAAGGCGTGGTGGTCTATATGAACCAAGAGGGGCGCGGCATCGGGCTAATGGCCAAAATAGCCGCCTACAAACTGCAAGAGCAAGGCTACGACACCGTCGATGCCAACCTGCACCTCGGTTTCAAAGCCGACGAGCGCGACTATGGCGTGGGAGCCAGCATTCTGCGCGAACTTGGCGTGGCCAAAATGCGCCTGATGACCAACAACCCCGTGAAACGCATCGGTTTGGAAGCGTACGGCCTCGAAATAGTCGAAAATGTGCCAATCGAAATCGACCCCAACCCCTACAACGAATTTTATATGCGCACCAAAAAAGAGCGCATGGGGCACCTGCTGCACAAAGTTTAGTCTAATCTAGTGAGAAGTGGTGCGGCAGAGCCGCAATTTCAAATTTTATTTGATTTTTGCTCCGCTCGGCATTGTCCAAACGAGTTTGGCACTGCGCTCGCTTATCGCAAAAATTCAGATTTCAAATTTCAAATTGGCGGTAGCCAAATAAACTTAGAAACATAGAAACAAAAATTGCGTCAGCAATTTTGAGAAACCAGAAACATAGAAACTTATCAACAACCAATCAACCGATCAACCTGAAAAAAAAATGAACTCCTTCGGTCACATATTTCGTTTTGTGTCGTTTGGCGAGTCGCATGGTGTGCTCATCGGTGGTGTCATTGATGGTTGCCCTGCGGGACTGAAAATCGACACCGATTTTGTGCAAACCGAACTGAATCGCCGCCGTCCAGGACAGTCGCCTCTCGCCACGCAACGCCACGAAGACGACCGCGTGCAGTTTCTTTCGGGATTGTTCGACGGACAAACCACTGGCGCACCTATCGCATTCACCATTGCCAACAGCGACCAGCGCAGCGACGACTACGAACCACTCAAAAACCTATTCCGCCCCAGCCACGCCGACTACACCTACCAAGCAAAATACGGTCTGCGCGACTACCGTGGCGGTGGACGCGCATCGGCACGCGAAACTGCGGTGCGTGTGGTTGTGGGCGCAGTGGCCAAACTTGCGCTGCGGAAAATCGGCATCGAGATTACGGCCTACACCTCGCAAATCGGTACTATCGCTGTGGCAAAGCCCTACTCTGCTCTCGACCTGCGTTTGGCAGAAAACAATGCGGTACGCTGTCCCGACCAAGCGACCGCCGAAAAAATGGCTGCGTTGATTGCGCAATGCCAAGCCGATGACGACTCGATTGGCGGCATTGTAACCTGCGTGGTGCGCGGTGTGCCAGCAGGACTTGGCGAACCCATCTACGCTAAACTTCACGCCGAACTTGCCGCCGCCATGCTCTCGATAAACGCTGCAAAAGGCTTTGACTACGGCAGCGGATTCGCCGAAATCGGATTGCGCGGCAGCGAAGCCAACGACGCTTTCACGGTCGAAAATGGGCGCATCGCCACTGCTACCAACCACTCGGGCGGCATACAAGGTGGCATTTCGAACGGTGCCGACATCTACTTTCGCGTGGCATTCAAGCCCACGCCCACCATTTCAAAACCGCAGCAAACCATCGATACCGCACTGAATGCCGTCGAACTCACGGCGCACGGTCGCCACGATGCTTGCGTAGTACCACGCGCCGTCCCCATCGTCGAAGCCATGGCTGCCATCGTCCTTTTCGATGCCCATTTAGCCGCACGCTGTGCACGGATTTAGTCGTGGTTAATTGCTCCTTGGAGAATACGCTGCCACCGAAAAAGGGTCAAATGAGGCTTTTTCCTCTTATGAATTCGCTTTAGAGGAATCACAACCTTATCTTGACAAAAGTGTAGCCGAACAGCATTTTTATCTTGATAAAAGTGTAATTGCGGCACACTTTTATCGAGTTAATTATAAAAATAGCAAAAAAGAAACTGCCTAACAACTTTCCGTTGTTAGGCAGTCTTGATAGATAGAAATGAAATACTTTATTTGTGATTAATATCGGATTTGCAGCATAAGAACTGAATTTAAGGTAGAGTTCTTATCAGTTGCACAATGGCATCGGCAGTTGCTTCGTTTATGATGTTTTCGCAAGCAGACTTGTAAGAATAGAAATTCCGAAACCAAATGCCTTTGTAGCCTGCTCCTCCAAGTATATTTTTCACATTTGCGACTGTTGCACCACGCTGACGAGCGGCACAGACTATAATATCCGCTCCACTACTGACAGCATTTTGTAACCATTGGGGTTGTACGGAATTTGGGTCGCCTACTGTACTTACAACAACACGCTTTGTGCCTGTCATTGTAATTACATTGTTGAATTGAGCCCAATTATCTTTACCTCCGTTCACCATTATGTTGGGTGTACCGAGTTTCTGTATGACAAGGTTCAATACAGATGTTTTGCCCCAACAACTATGTGCATAGTCGCAAATGTAGTACTTCATGTTCAAAAATTATTCGCATTGAACAAGGTCGCCTTCGCCAATGATACCTTCTATCTTGACATTGACTTTATTTACTCCTGATTTTAGAACTATATCGTTTGTACTATAGCAATTAGTTTCTGCGTTATAGTTTACATCTACCGCTACTTCAGGGCTCCACCAATCGCCTGCGCTACCATCGTGCGAAGCAAACTTAAATTTGGTACCAGGAGCAAAACTACCGGAAAGCGTATTATTTTCCATTTTGGTTGGTGTCCAATCATTCATATCTCCAACAATCCAAAAATCAATACTACTTTCTACTGTAATAACATAGTCCTCATTAGCTACGCACTCCGAAGCCTGCCACTCTTTTACCTCTATATAAACAACGCCAGTGCTCGATTCTATTTGCAAGTTGCCATCGTTTGACTTGCTAGTAGAAGCCGAACCACCATCAATGTAGTCCCAAGAAGAGGCTTGTCCTTGCCAATTGCCATCACCGGAATAGATGAGGCAAATTTTACCAGCCATGTAAAGGGTTAAATCGCCACTAACATAACCATCTTTCAATACGGCATACTCTGCTGTGTACCAGTCTCCTTCGAGTTTTTGGAATTTTATGCACTCATCGGCCGATGCAGCAGCATTCTGATCAGCACCAAGATAGGTGTCAGCATTAGACCAAGCAGAGCCATCGTATGTACCCTTGATAGCAACGCCTTTGCACTCTGACCCTGTGGGGATTTTTACTACAAATTTCACAACACCTTCTGCTGGCTCGTCTACTTCAGGAACTACTACTTCGGTAGAGTCTGTGCCAGAGTCTGGTTTAACTACTGGTTTGTTCTCGTCTTTTTTGCAACCTACAAAGATTACAGCGCCTACGAGAAATGCGCCCATGAATACTTTTAGAGTTTTCATAATTAAAAAAGATTAAGTTGTTAATAAAAAGTGATTAAAAATTGTTTTTTTGTTAAACTTTTCACGAAGCAGGGAATTTATTGTAGTTCCCTTAATCGCCGTAGCCATCGTTTTGTTTCAAGTTTTTGTTGGCCACGATGTCGCTATGGGGTATGGGATAGATGTTGTAGTGTTTAGTCACTTCGACATATTTTCCGCCCGATACGCTGGACTTTTGTTTGCCGCGTCCTTCCCAATGCATGGTGGCTTGTGGCCCTGCAAATTGCCCGAAGCGCACCAAGTCGATACGGCGACGCCCCTCGCAGTAGAACTCGCGCAGCCACTCGGCCAGCAGGGTTTGGTCGTCGAGTACGGTCAATGCTTCGGCATGGGCGCGCGCGCGAATGTTGTCGTTGATTACAGTCAGAGCGTCAGCCACTTTGCCTTGACGATAGAGTGCTTCGGCATAGGTCATGTAGGCTTCGGCAGCACGCATAAAAGGAATGTCGGTATCGACATAGTGGTCGTCGTGCCCCCAACTAACGCCATCGGAATAGATGCCTGTCCACTTGAGTATCGACCAGCACTTTTCGAAGTTACCAGTGCCATATTCGGCAGGTCCTTCAAATCCTGCTTCGAAATCGCCTGCTTTGTTGCAGAATAGGGCACGATCGTCGCCAGCAGCCTTGGTTATCTCTTCTGTCGAACCGATAAAGTTGGCTTTGCTGATAGAATCTTTGTCTACGAACGCCATGACCAGTTCGGGCGTAGCGCGCCAGCACTCCCATTTATCTACACTCCCCGACGGAATAGCGTTAATCAACTTTTCGCTACGCGTCATGCTTACCATGCACGACGAACCACCGTACGATTGTGTTTCGATGCCGTCTTGCGGAAGCATAAACACCACCTCTTTGGCCGAAGCGTTGCGGTCGTTGTCGCCCATGAACAGTTGTGCATAGTTTTCTGCCAATGGGTATTTGTCCATTATTTTCTTGGCATACTTTTCGGTGTTTGCCCAGTCGGCAGTGCCTGTATAGACTTCGGCATTCAGGTAGATGCGCATCAGCAACATATCGGCAGCCGATTGCCCAGCACGGTAGAAATGAATGTTCTCGGCCATGTCGGGTTGGCACTCTTCCAACTCTTTGATAATCCATGCGTAGAGTTCGGCACGCTTGATTTGCGTGGGGTTGTCTACATTTTTTACTGTGGTTTTGAACGGTGGATTGGCAAAGAAATCCATCAGATAGTAGTAGTTCAGTGCGCGTACAAAGCGAACTTCGGCACGCTGCTGTTTGGTGGTGGCATCGCTCATTCCTTCGGTTTCGTCGAGGAAATGGTTTGTGAGTGCCACATTGAACATCAAGCGATTGTAGAGAAGGCTAAGAAATTGATTTTCGGATGTGATGTCGCTGAGTTCGAGTAGGTTGCTACAGCCAGCATCGCTTGCTCCCCAAATCCACCAACCTGCATCGGTAGGGAGCTCGTTGCACCAGAAATTTACACGCCAGAATACAGAGTAGCCCTCGTCGTTAGCAACAATGTCGCAATCGCCACTTGGACCTACTTGTCCCGAGGTAGAAAACCCAGTATAGACCTTGCGAAACACCATGTCTTTGTCGAATGTCTGTTTGATGTTTGGGTCGATAGGCTCGGTGTTCAAATCGTTTACACACGAGGTAAGGCCTAAGCATACAAAGGCTGCCGCCATTAAAATTTTTGAATATGTTTTCATGATTTCAGTGTGTATTATTGTTCGACATTAGAAAGATATGCTTGTACCCAGCAGAATAGTCATCGAGCGTGGGTAGATATTGTTGTCGATACCGCCAAACACTTCGGGGTCGAGGCCGCGGTATTTCGAGATAACAAATGGGTTCGACACCGTGCAGTAGAGGCGCGCATTGACTTTTGGATTTTGAGTGAATGTGTAACCCAGCGTGATGTTGTCGCAGCGCAGGAACGAGGCGTTTTCTACCCAATAGTCAAGCAAATCGGGCTCTGAATAGTCGCCACGCTTCACGCCATCGACCCAGCGTGCATTGTAGGCCTCCCACATGATATTGTGGAAACCGCCGCATTTCGAGTCGTAAAGCGAACCTTTTTCTACATTTTGCATATTGTCGGCCAACACTTTGTTGTACACATAGTTGCCTATGCTTGCACGCAGCGTAATGCCAAGGTCGAAATTGTAAAATTGCCATTTCGAGGTAAAGCCCATGGTTACATCGGCATTGGGACTGTGATAGAAAATTTTGTCGCTTGTGTCGATTTTGCCATCGTTGTTTGTATCGACAATCACGCGTTTGCCAGCGTCGTTAATTTCGGTTTTATACACATAGAACGAACTTGCAGCGTGTCCTACCGCATGTGCTTGAACATATTTTCCGTTGCTCACAGCACCATCGGCAATATAGTAACCACTTTCGTCGCTTTCGGTCAGTTTGGTTATCTTGTTGTCGTTCCAAGTGAGGTTGAAGCCAAGATCCCATTTCAGTTTTTTGGTATCGATGGCCACGGCATTCAGCATAAATTCAAGACCTGTATTGCGCAGCGAACCTACATTTTTGATAACGCGTGTTTTGAAATTCACGCCTGCTGGAATATCCACTTCGTTTATCAGGTCGGTGGTGTTGCGGTAGTAGTAGTCGATGCTACCTGTGATGCGCCCACGCAGGAAACCAAAGTCCAAACCAGCGTTGTAAGTCGTAGTTTTCTCCCAAGTTAAGTCGGGATTGTAGGCATTCGGACGCCATGTTTGGTAGTATTTGTACTCGCCAGTTGCTTCGTCGTATTCGGTGTATGCCACATGTTCGCGACTTACAGTGTAGGTCGGCAGATAGGGATAGTCGCCTTGGTTGATGTTTTGCTGACCCGTGATACCATAGCCCAAGCGCAGTTTCAGATCGCTCAACCAATAGACATCTTTCAAGAACGCCTCTTCTTTGATTTTCCAACCAAGAGCCACCGATGGGAATACGCCCCAACGATTTTTAGGTGCAAAACGCGAAGAACCGTCGCCACGCACCGTTGCTGTAATCATGTAGCGGTTCAGTGCAATGTAGTTCAAACGGCCGAAGAATGACACCAAATAACTTTCCGATTTCCACGAGTTGGTCGAGCGGTTGTATTGCGTACCAGCCAAAGAATACTGATTTCCATCGGAATCTTTCGCTGTTTTTTGCGAGGTAGCACGGTACAGTCCCCAGCCATCGTAATCGCCTTCGTTGTAGAAGTGTTGCCATTCGTAGCCCGCCATAACATCGAAGTGGTGATTTTCGTTGAAATCTTTGTAGTATTGGGCGTATGCGTTGAACAGCAGGTTGTATTTCGTCTTTTGTGTGTAGCCCTCCCAACCATAGTAGTGGTTCGAAAACGAATAGGGGCTAATGCTCGTGGTCTGTTTGCCATACGAATAGTCGGCACCAAAATTGGCGTGTAGGCGCAAATCCTCGAAACCATGAATTTTGTAGTCGGCCTCCAAGTTACCAACAAACGAGCCCGAATGTGCGCGGTCGTTTTTCAGTTTGAGTGTCGATACTGGGTTTGCCGACGACTGGCTGTTGTTTGTTCTCTCCCAAAGCGGATTGCCGTTAGCATCTGTTTCTGGGTCGTTGTAATTGCCAGGCGAGGTGCGTTGATAATAACCTGCAAAGCCCACAAGCGACTCGTCGTAAACCGATTGTGTTGGGTCAAGATCGAGCGCCGCTCCAACCACGCCACCATCGGCATAGCGGTTGTAGATATACATACCTTTAGCATTCAGATTGAACGACAGATGGTCGTCCAAAAACGATGGGTTCAAATTTACAGCCACTGTGCCACGCTGCATTTGGCTGGTTTTGATAGTACCATTTTGGTCGGTGTAGCCTAACGACACGCGGTAAGGCATGTGTTTTGTGCCGCCTGTCAAGTTGATGTTGTGGTCGGTACTGATGCCAACACGGTATATTTCGTCCTGCCAATCGGTGCTGTAGTTGCCAAATTTACTCCTGTTTTTTTCGCTTACGCCAACTTCGGCGGCATAGTTTTGCAGTTCGCTGGCACTCATCACACTGACACGGTTGGTAAGTACGCTCGCGCTGACGCTACCGTTGTATGCCACTTTCAATTTTTGGTTTTTTGCGCCCTTTTTCGTGGTGATGATGATAACGCCGTTCGAAGCACGCGAACCGTAAATGGCCGTTGCCGAAGCGTCTTTCAGTACGGTAAACGACTCAATATCGTTCGGGTTTACGAGTGCCAAAGGATTTGACACACCCTGAATACCATCGTTGTCCATCGCCAGTCCGTCGATAACAATCAGTGGGTCGTTCGATGCCGACAGCGACGAGCCGCCACGGATACGAATGGTAGCACCTGCACCTGGCGCACCGCCGCTAGTGGTAATGTTCACACCAGCAATTTTGCCTTGCAGCATGTCCTGTGCATTGGTTACCAAGCCTTTGTTCATGTCGTCGGGCTTGATGGCGGTAACCGAGCCAGTGGCGTCGTTCTTTTTCACTACACCGTAGCCGACCACTAGCACATCGTCGAGCACTTCGGCGTCTTCGTGCAGCGTTACTTGCAGATTTGTTTGCCCATTTACAGGGACAACCTCCTCTTTGTAGCCCACATACGACACTTTCAGTGTGGCATCGGCCGCCACATTGAGGTTGAAATTACCATCGATGTCGGTGATGGTCCCGTTGGTTGTGCCTACAACCAAAATGCTCGCGCCAATAACTGGCTCGCCTGCAG
>CAVKTI010000029.1:0-29207 GCA_963659365.1 Acutalibacteraceae bacterium
CGCACTTTTTTTTCGTTATAATAAACTCTATATCAATCAGTTACAAAGATTTTTTCGCTCTAAAGTTGTCTTGAACCACGATAATTATTTAAGTTGTTGTTTTATCACTTGACAAATTTGCGGTAGCAGTTGCCGGTAGGCATCTTTTCCAGCTTCTTTATAACTAACGGTGTGCACCCCTTTTTGTGTCAGTTCTTCTTCATAAACGCGCTTCCCCGAAGATGTTTTGACCATTGTCATATCCGCTATGGCATAAACTATATAGGTGGACATACTGCCGAATGTGGTAGTGTTATATTCGTCCACATGGGCATTTATAAGGATTATCCAATCGGCAGTGGTTGCTTCCTCCACAAAGTGGCATCCCATTTCGGATAATTCTCCCTTGATACTTTTCTGTAAGGACGGATAATCAGCCCCTGACAACATTGCCTGACATTGAATGAATATCGCGTACCCATCGTTCAACTCTTGGTTCAGCACGCTAATCTGCTTGCGCAACGCCACGTACTCGTCCGCCGCAATATCCTCTTTGCCCAGCGTGGCGTCCACCGCCAGCATTGTGCATTGTGTCTCCTCCACCACGGCATACTGCTCTCCCAACGCTGCCAACTTCTTCTTCGCCTCGGCTTTGTTGCTTTCGGCGGCACTCTGCTTCGCCTCGTCCAATGCTATCTCTATCTTGGACAGCGTGGCTATCAACTGCTTTTCCAATTTGCGTGCGAGGTCTTTCTTCTGGATATACGCGAAGGCGCACACGGTCTTTGACTTGGAAGCGGAATAAACCTCTACATTGATGCCGGGGATATTGCTTGCGCCCGCCGTCTGCCGTGAGGCAGAGTGAAACGTTTCCAATGTCTGCACATCACATCCGTACCGTACACCCTGTTCAGCATCTCCGTGTTCGTCTCCACATGCACAGACATGCGTATCGACGACACCAACTCCGCCCGTGCCTGGCTGCGGGCACGATTGTACGCATCTTCTATGTTCTCACCGGCACGCACATCCGTAACGGCAAACCCCGTATAATACTCCGTATTGCGGTACAGCAAATCCCGCTGCTCCGCATTCATCCATCTCGGCTCGTCGGCAAGGCAGCACACAGATGACAAAACAAATAGTAAAAGAAAATTCTTCTTTTTCATTAAATTACACCCTTTTGAGTTTGGGCAGATAGCAATATGATTCAACATCCGTAATTCGCCGCAAAATTACGCTTTTTTTTAACTGCGTAAATTTTTGTAAACCAGCGGATTTACACAAACGGTCGATAATGGGGACATGCGGCAAACAATCGGCAAAAAACGGCAAAAAAAAGGATTAAAGCATCGGAAAATGGTCGCGCAAACCCAGCATCATGCGCCGCGAAACGGCCAAGCGCACATCGCCGAACGGCGGTCGCAGACGGCACTGCGTGCCATGCTCGATGGCCGCCACATAGAGCACGTTCACAAGGCAGCCTTGGGCAATCGGCACGAACAGCGGGCAAACCGCCGCTATGTCGGCGGCACGCAACGCCTTGCGCAGCGGCAGTTCCTGCCCGTCGGCGGTATGCAGCCGCCACGTCCTGCGCCGCGCGTCGAACGAAAAATACAGCACATCGGCCACGGAAAAAAAATTGAGTTCCGTGACGGCCTGCACGGCCAAGCAAGGCAGGGCAAAGGCGGCTGTATCCATATTTTTAGACATAAAAAAGCGTGAAAATCGAAATTACTCGTTCCACGCATCAAAGGCCTTCGCATTGCCTACCATTGTCGAACAAGCAATACAAAATCCACGCCAGCGGACAGACCGCCACGCAGACATTAACTATTGCGTTGTTCTTTGACAATGGTTCAAAAGTTGCGAAGTTTTGATGCGTCAAAAAAACTAAACATCCAGTTTAATATCCTGTTTTTTATAAAATTATCGGGTTCTTCGCTAAGAACCTGTGCAAAATTAGGCATTTATTTTCGGTTGCGGCTAACAACGGCAACCCGCCGCCATCAGGCCGCATCGGCTTTCAAGCGGCTGGCGATAGACTCGACGGCGCGTGTGCGAATTTCGTCGGCCGAGAGGTTTTCGGGGAAGATGGGCGGCAAAAAAGCGAGCGTGATTTTGGCAAAGAAGCGCGGCAGTTTGATGCGTTTTAGCACAGCGCGCTCCGAACCGCAAATGGCGACTGGCACCACTGGCACATTCAACTCTTTGCTCAAAATGGCGAAACTGTCCTTGAACGCCAGCATTTCGCCCGATTTCGAGCGCGTGCCTTCGGGGAAAATGATGATATTTTTGCCCTTGCGCAGAACGGCGGCCATCTGTTGCAGCGACTCACGCACATTTTTGTTGATGTCCATGAGAATAACATTGTTTTTCTTGGCCAAAAAGTGCGCCAATCGAGTGCGCAGGTGCTTGTCTTTGGCAAAAAAGAAGGTGTTGCGCACCGTTTTGCGCTTCAATTTCGAGGTGATGAGATAGCCATCGAGCATACTGCGGTGGTTGGCGACGATGATGCACGGCTGTTCGGGCAAATCGACACTACCCTGCCGCCGACTGCGGTACACAAGGTTGATGAGCGTTTTGGCGGTGCGACTGCAAAATGCCTGAATAAAGCCAGCGCGCGGCACCACAAAATTCTGCACACGGTTCGATAGAATCTCTTTCCAAGTAACTTTTTTCGGGTCGCCATCGGCTTGGCCGCCGTGCTGCTCGAGGTGTGCGCTCAACTTGCCGAGCGTGTTCAGTTGGTCGAGTTGCGCCTCGTTGAGGCTCACGCCAAAGCGCGATTCGACGAAAGTGAGCAGCGCCACTTTGCCCAGCGAATCCATCGCCAAATCGATTTCGAAATCGTCGTTTTCGCCTGCGTTCGAGTCGGTTTCTTTGTCGATATAGGCCTTGAGTGCGGCGTAAATTTCGCTATGCGGACGGTCGTCGGTGGCGGTCGTTTTTTTGTGATCTTCCACCAAATCGGCCAGTTTGAAGCGTTGCAACTTCATCAGGCGTGTTTTGGGTAGTTCGCCCGACACAATGTGAATTTTTTTGATGCGTTTGTAGGGCGCAACGGTCTGGTTGTAGCGCGCAATCTCCTCGCGCAACACTGCGTCCATATTTTCGAGCGAGCGGTCGCGCACGGCCGACAACTGCGGCACAATAACGCATTGCAACACCGAATCTTTGAGAAAAACGCCCACCTCTTTCACATAAGGCGACAGATGCATAATGGCCTCTTCGGCTTCGGCGGGATTGATATTTTTGCCGTTTGGCGTAACGATAATCTCTTTGATGCGCCCCGTGAGTTTCAGCCCTTTTTCGGGCGAAAGTTCGCCCATATCGCCCGTGTGCAGCCAGCCGTCGCGAATGATTTCGGCGGTTTCGTCGGGGCGATTGTAGTAGCCCTGCATCACATTGTCGCCACGCACGCATACTTCGCCATTTTCGTCGATTTTCACCTCGATGCGCGGCAACGGCTCGCCAGCGTAGCCCACCTGCACATTCCACGGCCGCGTGAAACTGATCATCGGTGCGGTTTCGGTCATGCCATAGCCTTCGAGCACGGTGAATCCCAGCGTTTTGAACACTGTGGCGATGTCGGTCGGGAGTGCAGCGCCGCCACTCACCAAGAAATCGATGTGGCCGCCAAATTTTTTGTGTACTTTGGCAAAAACGACTTTCGACAGGCGCGGCGAACCGATTTTCTGCATCAGTTTGAAGAGCGTGCGCGTGGCCCACGACGCGTTGATTTGCGCCATAATGCCTTTCGACAGCAGTTCGTAGAGGCGCGGCACACCGATGATGATGTTTATTTTGCCGTCGTTCAGCGTTTTCAGTATGCTTTCGGCGTTCAATCCGTCGGCTATCGACACGGTTTGCCCCACATAGAGCGGTGCCACCAGCGAACCCATCAGCGGGAAGGCGTGGTGCAGCGGCAAGAGTATCATCGTGTTGCGTTCGGGCGTGAAAATGCGCACATCGGTCGAAACGGCATGCACATTGAACAGCGCATTTTTGAACGACAGCATCACGCCTTTGGGCGAGCCAGTCGTCCCCGAAGTGTAGATGATGAGCATGGTGCGCTCCATGTCGTCGAAAGTGATATTTTCGGCGGATTCGTGCGCTATATTTTCCAAATCGATGTCCGCTTCGGTAAGCACCTTGCACGCCACGCCCGCCTGCGCCAACGCCTCATCGACTAGAGTACGCTTGGCTGCCGAGGTGAAAAGCACATCGGGTTGGCAGTCGGCCACGATGTAGGCCAGTTCGCCCACCGTCGATTGCACATCGACTGGGACGGTAACTGCGCCGATGCGCACGCTGCCGTAGAACGCAAAAATCCACGCTGCCGAATTTTCGGCAAAAATAAGCACTTTATTGGGATTGCCATCGTGCGAGAAACGCTGCGCATAGCGCGCTGCACACTGGAGCAGCCGCGTGTACGAATAGTGTTCGTCGCGAAAAACAATGGCGGTTTTATCTCTGCATGAAACTAAATTCATTCTCTTTTCCCTTTTCGGTTGAAATTGTGGGCAAAGGTCGGCATTTCTTTCCGACTAACAAAATTTTGCGACACAAAGTGAACGCTGGCGGCAAGTTATTTTTTCTTAAAAAGAATACTCAACCGCGCGCAAAACCATAGATGTGGTGAATGTGCAGAATGCCGATAATCGGCGCGTCGGGGGTCTCTTTTTCGACCACCGCGAGCGTGGTTATCTTGTAGCGATCCATCAGTTCGAGGGCGTCGTTCACCATCATATCGGCGGCAATGCGCTTGAATCCGTGGCTCATAAAGTCGACGGCACGGAGCGTTTTCAGGTCGTCGAACCGCTGGGCAGCGCGGCGTATATCGCCATCGGTAATGATGCCAACAATTTTGCCAGCGGCGTTCGCCACCATGGTGATTCCCAGTTTTTTGAGGCTCACTTCGGCTATCACATCTTTGAAAAGCGTCTCTTCGGTAACGATTGGCACCACGGTGGTCATGCAGTCTTTCACCTGCGTGAGCATACGCCGCCCGAGGGCACCGCCCGGGTGATAGAGCGCAAAATTTTCGGGTTTGAAATTGCGTTTTTCCATTAGGCAGACCGTGAGCGCGTCGCCCATGACGAGTGCGGCCGTGGTCGATGTGGTGGGAGCCAAGCCAATTTTGCAGGCTTCGCGTTCGACATGCACATCGAGCAGATAGTCGCTCTGCTGCGCTAGAGTCGAGTTTTTGTCGCCCGTCATCGCCACAATGGGGCAGTTCATCTTTTTCAGATTGCGCACCACATTCAGAATTTCGTCCGATTCGCCGCTGTTCGATATGGCGATGACCACATCGCCGCGCGACACCATGCCCAAATCGCCGTGCAGGGCTTCAGCAGCGTTGATAAAGAGCGATGGCGTGCCAGTCGAGGCCAGCGAGGCGGCAATTTTTTTGCCGATAATGCCCGTTTTGCCGATGCCCGTCAGCACCACTTTGCCGCTGTTGGCGTAGATGAGTTCGACCACTTGGCGCACCTCGTCGCCAATGCGTTCGCCAACGCGTTTCACCTCCGAAATTTCTATTTGAAAAACCTCTTTGCTGCGTGCTACTATATCGAGTTCCATGTTTTTTTGAGTGTGAAAGTGAGAAAGTGTGAAAGTGAGAAAGTAATTTCTAATTTCTGGTTTCTAATTTCTGGTTGTTTTTTGCTTTGCAAAGATTTTTTCTCCGCTCGGCATTGCTCAAACGAGTTTGGCACTGCGCTCGCTTGTCGAAAAAATTCTCAAAATTGCTATCGCAATTTTTGTTTCTAAGTTTCTATGTTTTTAATGGTTGCATTTGAAATTTGAAATTTGAAATTCTGAAATTTGAAATTCTGAAATTGCGGCTCTGCCGCATCACTCCTAATTCCTAACTTTCTTCGTGGTTTCATCAATTTCGATGGCGTGCTGAAGTATTGGGCGTATGTTGCTCAATTTCAGTTGATTGGCGGCATCGCTCCACGCCTCGTCGGGATTGGGGTGCACTTCGGCAAAGATGGCATCGACACCTACCGCCAAAGCGGCGTTCATCAGGTAAGGCGCCATGTCGCGGTTGCCACCTGTCGAAGAGCCGTTGCCGCCCGGTTTCTGCACTGAGTGCGTAGCGTCGAACACCACAGGATAGCCGTACGAGCGCATTTCGACCAAGCCTGTCATATCGACCACCAGATTGTTGTAGCCAAACGACGAACCGCGTTCGCAGAGCATCACATTGTCGTTGCCAGCCGCCACCACTTTGGCAAGCACCTGCTTCATATCCCACGGTGCCATGAATTGCCCTTTTTTCACATTGACAATTTTGCCCGTCTGCGCCGCCGCCACAAGCAAATCGGTTTGGCGCGAAAGGAATGCAGGAATCTGCAACACATCGACAACTTGCGCCACTGGAACGCACTGCCAACACTCGTGAACATCGGTTACAAGCGGCAAATCGAGTTCGTTGCGCACTTTTTGCAAAATGCGCAGCCCCTCGTCGAGGCCCACGCCGCGCGGCGAGGCGGCCGATGTGCGGTTGGCTTTGTCGAACGACGCTTTGAAAATCAGATTGATGCCCAAATCGAGGCAGACGCGTTTCAGTTCTTCGGCGGTCTGCAACACCATCGCTTCGTTTTCGATGACACACGGCCCAGCAATCAGCGCGAAACGCCGATTGCCACCAATGCAAAACTTGCCGTTTACAGAAATCTCCTTCATCGTCGGTTACTTATTGGCGCACCACGCCTCTATCCAATCGACCTGCATACAGCCTTCGCCGCCCTTTTGATTTTGGGCGATAAACGCACTCAACATCGGGAAAAGCGGCTCGGTAGGCACGCCTTCGGTGGTGCGGAACACCTCTATATTATTGATGCGCCAGATGAGTTCTTTTTCGGTCCATTCAAGCGAATAGATGTAGAAGTCGTTGAGTTTCAGGCCAGTAACTTTCGACGAAGTGTATTTTTTCTCGAATTTGGTGGCCCAATGCGTGCCGACCTCAATCGACTTGCCATCGCACACGGCGATGTTGATGTGCGGCAATATGTGTTCGCCCGTGAGCCAAAAGGCTTGTGTGAGGTCTTTGCCCTCGAAGCGAATTTTTGCGCGGAAATAGCCGCCTTTTTGCCACACGCCTTTGGTGCCGTGCAGCACATCGGAGGTAAATTCAAACTGATGATTGACAAAACCGCGCGTTTTGTCCCACGCCAAAGCCAGCGTGCGTTCGCGGCGCGTGTAGATGTTCAATATCCCCGAAAAAACGCTGGTATTGTCGCCATGGTTGTTGGCCTGTTTTTCGTTGGTAAACGAATGGTTGCCCACAAATTTGTCACCGGGATAGTTGAAGCCGCTCTCCCAGCGCGAGGCGTTGAGCGAGTTCCAGTCGAAACTGTCGAAAAAGGTCTGGCTGTATTGGCGCAGGCGCACAAATTTCGAACTGTCGGTGTTTTCGTAGAATTTGATATCCTCGTTGCGTGCCAACTCTTTGTAGCGGCGCTCGATGGCGGCCTCTTCGGTCTTTTCCCAGCGGTGTGGGTCGCTCCAAAAGGCGTTAGCGGCCGTAAATTCGGGCGTCATCACCTTTGTGCGCAGTTTTTCGAGTTCCGATATGATGTACGAATTATTGAAACGCATATAGTTTTTGAACTCGGCAGAGCGTTCAAATTTTTTCAAGCGTTGCAGTTCGGGACTTTTGCGCACCTCGTTCTTTTTGCCGAGCAGCACATATTCGGGTTTCGCACGAAACTCGAGATATTCGGCCAGCAGCGGATTTTTCATCGTGTCGTAGTAAAGCACGATTTTTTTGTCGTTTTGCAGTTTGTTGAACTTTTGCATATCGCGATACTCCTGTGTGTCGCGGTATTTGCGGTTGAGGAGCGTCTTCTTTTTCGCCTGAAATTCGGCCGACCGCACTTTTTCGAACAGTTCGCGGTATTCGGCCAACTCTTTCGAGGCCTCGATGTCGCAATAACGCCTAAATTCGTCGTTCAAAATGGCAAATTGAGCCTCCATCTTTGCGGTGCTCTGCATCTGCCCAAAAATTCTTTTCCAAAAAAGATTCATAATTTTGTTATTGTTGTTGGTTATTCCTAATTTCAGATTTCAGATTGCGCTGCGCGCTGTTTTTAGTTTCTATGTTTCTCGCGCTGCGCGCTGTTTCTATGTTTCTGGTTATTTGGTTATTTGATTATTTGTTGATTTGTTGAACTGTTGAACTGTTGAAACGTTTCGGACGCACGCGGTGCGTCCCTACAAATCTATGTTCTATGCTCTATCTTCTATGTTCTCAAAAAAAATTCACTACTCACTGCTCACTTCTCACTAACTTAGAGCGTTCGTAGCCATGCGATGCAGGCGGCGGCCGAGTCGCAAACACGGAAGCCTGCGGTGCGCGACAGTTCGCCCAGTCGGTCGGCGGTCATACGGTCGAGTTGCGTGAGAATGCCGTTGTAAAAATTGTCGGTATTGACCAGCATAAGCGGTTTGCGGTGGTAGCCGACCATGCCCGAAGCCAGTGCGTCGAACAGTTCGTCGTAGGTGCCAATACCGCCGGGCAGCACCACAAACACATCGGCCAGTTTTTTCATCAGTTCTTTGCGTTCGCTCATGTCGTCCACAACGAAAAGTTGCGTCGGCAGGTCGCTTTTGCGCCCCATCGCCACAATCCGTTTTGGCACAACGCCTATGACTTTGCCGCCTGCGGTGCGTGCCGCTTCGGCCAGCACATCCATCAAACCGCCAGTGGCACCGCCATACACAAGCGTGTGTCCGCTCTCGGCTATGAACTGCCCAAGCAGGCGCGCCTCCTCGTCGAAACGGCGACCAATCGGCCGATTCGAAGCGCAAAAAACACAGATATTCATTCCACTATTCGACAATGTGCAAATTTACGATTTATTTTTCACACGACCAAATGGGGACTTCTATAAATTCCCCGTTTTATAAAAATTTTAACAAATGACGGATTTCTGAATACTTTTGTGCGCTTTTTGTTTCTGGGCTGCATCTGTCTGACTTTCACTCAATTACAATGCCACCGCATTGCTCTTTCGCTCAAGCCAAACATCTGTTAGCCCAAAATTCAAAAATCACTACAAAGGAATTTATAGAAATCCCCAAATCAGATTTCGCCATTTTGAATTTTGGCATGAATGGCAGCCGCTGCACGCCGTCCGTCGCCCATGGCGAGAATGACCGTAGCACCGCCACGCACGATGTCGCCGCCCGCAAAAATGGTCGGAATGGCACTCTGCGACGCTTCGTTCACCACAATCGTGCCTTTGCGCCCCAGTTCCAAGCCTTCGACAGCATTGGGAATCAGCGGGTTAGGACTTACACCAACGCTCACAATCACCTCATCGACATCGACCCATTCGGTAGCGCCAGCAATCGGCACAGGCGAGCGACGCCCCGACGCATCGGGTTCGCCCAACGCCATTTTTTGCAGCAACATTCCAGTAACTCTGCCTTTCTCATCGCCACGATATTCAATAGGATTGTGGAGCGTGAGGAACTCGATGCCCTCCTCTTTGGCGTGTTTCACCTCTTCGAGGCGGGCTGGCATCTCCTCTTCGCTGCGGCGATAGACAATCATGGCACGCTCTGCGCCCAAACGCCGCGCCGTACGCACCGAATCCATAGCCGTATTGCCGCCACCAATCACCGCCACGCGCTTTCCTTTCAGCACTGGCGTGTCGTATTCGGCCTTGGCTGCGCCCATCAAATTGACGCGCGTCAGGTATTCGTTGCTCGACATGATGCCGATAAGATTTTCGCCTTTGATGCCCATAAAATTTGGCAGTCCCGCACCGCTCGCCACAAACATGGCGCGATAGCCGTCGGCTTTTAGGTCGTCGAAACCGATAGTTTTGCCAACGATGCAATCTTTGCGGAATTTTACGCCCATTTTCGACAGATTATCGATTTCGACATCGACAATTTTGTTGGGCAGACGGAATTCGGGAATGCCGTATTTCAGCACGCCGCCAATCTCGTGCAACGCCTCGAAAACGGTAACATCGTAGCCTAGTTTGGCCAAATCGCCAGCGCACGAAAGCCCCGCTGGTCCCGAACCGACCACCGCTATTTTTATGCCGTTTGGGGCGGCTGTGGTTGGCACGCTCATCTGACCGCTTTCGCGCTCGTAGTCGGCAGCGAACCGCTCCAAATGGCCAATCGCCACGGCCTGTTTTTTCATTTTCAGGTGAATACATTTCGATTCGCACTGCTTTTCTTGCGGACAGACGCGCCCACAAACGGCAGGCAGTGCCGATGTGCGTTTCAGCACTTTGGCGGCTTCGAGAAATTCGCCGCGCTCGATATTTTTGATGAATCCCGGAATATCGATGTTCACTGGGCAGCCTGTAACGCACTGCGGATTCACGCAGTCGAGGCAGCGTTTCGACTCGAGCAGCGCCTGCTCTTCGGTGAGCCCACGGTTCACCTCTTCGCTGTTGTGGCTGCGGTAGTCGCCCGCAAGTTCGTTCATCTGCACACGCTCGATAGCCGTGCGCTCCTTCGGATTCATCGTTTTGCGCAAGGCCTCGCGCCAAGCCGCATTTCTATCTTCTTGTTCCATTATGTTGTTTATCAAAATTGCTGTCGCAATTTTTGTTTCTATGTTTCTGTGTTTATTTGTGAAGCGTTGAATTGTGGATTTGGGGAATTATTGTTCATTTTTCATTGTTAATTATTCATTTTGAAGAAAAACTCCTCATTCAGAAAAAACACTGCTCACTGCTCACTACTAACTACTCACTAATTACTTTGCTTTTCGGCAAGATAGCGTTCTTTTGCGGCTTGTTCTTCGGCACGATACGCGCCGAGGCGCATCATCATCTCGTCGAAATCGACCTGATGTGCGTCGAACTCGGGGCCATCGACACAGACAAATTTTGTCTGTCCGCCCACGGTTACACGGCAAGCGCCGCACATGCCTGTGCCATCGACCATAATCGTGTTGAGCGAGGCGACGGTCGGCACACCATATTTTTTTGTGAGCAGCGACACAAATTTCATCATGATGGCTGGCCCGATGGTTACGCAAAAATCGACTTTTTCGCGGTTGATAACCTCTTCTATACCGTTGGTTACCAAGCCTTTATGCCCATACGAGCCGTCGTCGGTCATAATCACAACCTCGTCGCTCACGCGGCGCATTTCGTCTTCGAGAATTATCAACTCTTTGGTGCGTGCCGCCAGCACAGTGATGACACGATTGCCCGCTTTGCGCAGGGCTTCGGCTATGGGCAACATCGGCGCAGTGCCCACACCACCGCAGGCACACACCACTGTGCCAAACCGCTCGATGTGCGTGGCGCGGCCAAGCGGACCAACCACATCGGTGATTTCGTCGCCCACATTCAGCGCGCACAGTTTGCTCGACGAAACGCCCACCGTCTGCACCACCAGCGTGATAGTGCCGCGTTTGGTATCGGCGTCGGCAATGGTGAGCGGCATACGCTCGCCGTTTTCTCCCACGCGCACAATGACAAAATGACCCGCCTTGCGCGCCTTGGCGATGAGCGGTGCTTCCACCTCGAGGCGCACCACATTTGACGAAAAATAGGATTTATCGACGATTTTGTACATAACAGATATTTTTTCAAATCAATCTGCAAAGGTACGAAATTAGTTTGAAAGTGTGAAAGTGCGAAAGTGTGAAAGTTTGTAAAGTTGAAAGTTGAAGCGTTGAACTGTTGAATTGTAGATTTGGTTACTTGGCTAATCAACCCCTCCGCTTTGCTCGTCCCCTTGCAAAGGGGACAGGCACGCGCCCAAGTTGGTTCTGCCCTCTCCCCTTTTCAAGGGGAGTACCTGCCGAATGGCAGGGGTAGGGTTGGAAAATAATTCAATAATTCAATATTTTTTTCGGGGGAAACAGGAAAGGGGGCTGCGGCCAAGAAAATGAATAATTAACAATGAAAAATGAAAAATGAATAATAATTGCGACTTTTCGGCTACCGAAAACTAGAAACCAGAAATTAGAAATTAGAAATAAAACGCTTCAACAGTTCAACGATTAAACGCTTCAACAAATCAACAAAAAAAGCACTCACTGCGTCCCCATTTTTTTTACCTACTGATAATCAGCCTCTTAAAAAAATATTTTGTCGATTTTTGCTTAAGTCACAAAAATTTTTTATATCTTTGCATAAGTTTTTGTAAATAGGGGGAAGATTATGAAAGAGCCAGTAAAAATTTTGTTTATCGCACAAGAACTCACGCCGTATCTTCTTGAAAATCAGATGTCTAAACTCTGCCGCGAACTGCCGCAATATATGCAAGAGCAGGGCTGCGAAATCCGCATTTTCATGCCGTGCTACGGCACTATCAACGAACGGCGCAACCAATTGCACGAGGTGCAGCGGCTTTCGGGCATGAATTTGATAATCGACGACAACGACCACCCACTCATCATCAAAGTGGCTACGCTGCCATCGGCACGCATGCAGGTCTATTTCATCGACAACGACGACTATTTCCGCCGTCGCGGTACCGATGTGGACGAAAATGGCAAAGAGTTTGCCGACAACGACGACCGCATGATATTTTTTGCACGCGGCGTACTCGAAACTATCAAAAAACTCCGCTGGACACCGAATATCATTCACTGCCACGGCTGGATGACGTCGCTCGTGCCGCTCTACATACACACCGCCTACCGCGACGACCCATTCTTCGAAAAGGCAAAAATAGTCTATTCGGCATACAATAATCCGTTCAAAAAAACGTTTGGCAAAGTGTTTGCCAAGCATGCCATTACCAAAGGCGTGTCGTCCAACGATGTGGCGCTGCTCGCTGCGGGCAAGGTGGGCTATGCCGATGTAACGCACTTGGCCGTCCGTTTTTCGGATATGGCCGATGCTGGCAGTCCCGAACTGGACGAAACGCTTGCCGCAATCGCCGAGGCCGAAGGCAAACCATTTGCGCCGTACGCCCCCGATTTTCGGTCGAAATACACGCAACTGTATGCCGATGTCGATGCGGTTTTTAGAGAGATGTAATTTGCAACAAACGATGAAAAATTTTCGTCAGATACGAAATGCGCTGCTTGCACTGACTGCGTTGGCTGCATTTGGTTGCACCGACTCGAAACAAGCGGGGCTTGTGGTGCAGCCCGAAGACGACCGCATAACGGTTTTTACCGACACATTTTCGGTAACCGCCAACGAGAGTTACAACAATGTGATTACGGCGCAGTGCGACACATCGGCCATGGCGTTGGGCGAGTTTTATAGCGAACGCTTTGGCTCGACCAAGGCCGAACTGCTGGTGCAGTTTGCGCCGCCAGTGGGCTACGAATTTCCGCCCGATTCGCTGCTGCCAACGCCCGATTCGCTGGTGCTTTACATGTACTACAACTCCTATTTTGGCAGCAAAACGGCACCGCTCGAAATCAGTATCTACGAAATCGATAAACAGACCATCGCCTACGACAAAATCTACTATTCCGACCTCGATGTGTCCGATTTTACCGACGAATCGGTGCTGATGGGGCGGCGCGTCATCACATCGGTCGATCAGACGCTGCCCGACTCGGTACTCGACGCCAGCGACTATGTGCCGTCGTTCCGCTACAAATTTTCCGACGAGCAGATGAACCGCTTTTTCAATCTGCCGCAAGCCGCCTACCAGTCGCGCGAGGCGTTCCTCGACGAGTTCAAAGGGCTCTATATCACCACCAAGTATGGCGCATCGACCATGCTCTATTTCAACCAAATTGCGATGAAACTGTTCTATCACTACAATGTTCACCGCAACAACAAAGACACGCTGCTCTACACATCGATTATTTTCCCTGCCAACCGCGAAGTGCGCCAGTTGAACCGCTTTGAACACGGTCAATTTGTGGCCGACTCGCTGGCCGACGACAGCCTTCTGCTCGTGAAATCGCCTGCTGGTCTCTATCCGCGTGTGCATATTCCCGTGGGCAAAATGCGACAACAGATTCGTGCCAACATCGGCGACAACCTATATAATGTAAACAGTGCCGTGCTCGAAGCCGAAGTGGTGGTGCAAGACGATGGCGATCTGACGCTGCCAACACCGTCGGCATTGCTGCTGCTGCGCGAGTCGCAACTCGACAAATTTGCCACCGACGAATTTGTGCCGCAAAGCGTCGATTCGTTGGGAGCGGTGGCGCTATACGACAGCGACAAAAAACTATACCAATTCGATTTGGCCTATCTGATGACCTACGAAGTACGCGACAGTTACGACAAAATCGACGACGAGGAGACCTTCGCCATCGTGCCGTGCAAGGTGCTTTACAACTCGGCGGGCAGCATCTCGTCGGTGAGTCCGCTCCGACAGTTGAGCGGCCTTAGCCTCCGCAGCGCAAACAACACACTGTCGCCGATGCGTATCAAAATGATTTACAACGGATTCTGATTTTTTTTGAGGCTTGAAACGCGCTGCTTTCATAATCGGTTTTCTGTCGGTGATGGGCTTGGTTGCAGCCAACGACTCCATATCGACGCGCTATGTCAAAGGCGAATTTATCAGTTACTGCGCCGTCGATGCAGCCGCCCCGATGGTGGTGGGCGATTCGGTAATCGCCGATTTGGTCGATCAGATAACCTCCGACTACGAACGCCTATTCACTTGGGCATTCAAAGGGCTGGGGCAGCAGGGTGAGGACGATGTGCGCGACGAAGTGGTGCTAATCGTCAAACAATCGACTTTTGACAAAATGTCAGGCCTCTGCCGCATGGTGGTCGATATCGATGTGCCGCATGTAACCAAATTTCGCAATGTGCCAATCGACAGCAAGGTGCTGCAAACCAAACTCGACGACGACATAACACGCGTCGATGTCGATATTTTTTACTCTAATTCGGTGCTAAAAAAAGCCTATGGCACATTTTTTGTAAAAAGTTTGGCAAAAGACAGCATCGAAATGAGCGTCGAAATTCATGTGCGTTTCGGCTGGTTTTTCAACATATTCATCACACAAAAGCGTTTCCGCAATATCGTCGAATGGCGCATGAAAGGATTTATGGACAACCTGCGCGAAGAGGCCGAAAAGCGTTACGCTACACTGATAACCAATTAAGGGGACTTCTATAAATTCCCCGTTTTATAAAAAGTTTAACAAATACTGGATTTCTGAATACTTTTGTGCGCTTTTTGTTTTTGGACTGCATCTGTCTGACTTTCACTCAATTACAATGCCACCGCATTGCGCTTTCGCTCAAGCCAAACATCTGCTATCCCAAAAATCAAAAATCACTACAAGGCAATTTATAGAAATCCCCTTAAGGAAAATGACAGATACACCATTAAATAATAAGTTTTCGAAACATTTGTTACAAGTGTTCAAGTTTGGGCGCGAAGAGGCGGCTCGCCTCGGCAACCGCGAACTGATGCCAGAACACCTGCTCTTGAGCCTGCTGCGCATCGACATGGCGACGGCGGTCGGGCTGCTGCGCGCCTTCAAAGTCGATTTCGACCAACTGAAAACGACCGTCGAAAACGCCATTCGCCAGCCGAACGCCTCCACAATGCCGAGCGTTACCTCGGCTGCCACCGACCGTGTGCTGAAACTTATCGATTTGGAACAGCGTGCCATGGCGGCACTCACCGCCGACACACGCCACCTGCTGCTCGCCATACTGAAAAACGGCGAAGGCGCAGCCGTCGATGCACTGCTCGAACAGGGCGTAACCTACGAGGCCGTTCGTGCGCGCGTGTCGGAACACCGCGATGTGCGTATGGGCGCAGTTTTCAACGACGAAGACGACTTGGACGACGAACGCCCAGCCGCCAATACCACGGCCAAAACCACCACATCGAGCAGCAAAAACACCAGCGACACGCCCGTGCTAGATTCGTTTGGCAAGGACATCACAAAAGCCGCCTTGGAGGACAAACTCGACCCGATTGTCGGGCGCGAAAAAGAGATTGAACGCGTGGTGCAGATTTTGAGCCGCCGCAAAAAGAACAATCCCGTGCTGATAGGCGAACCGGGCGTGGGCAAATCGGCCATTGCCGAAGGGCTGGCCACACGCATTGTACAGCGCAAAGTGTCGCGCGTGCTGTTCGACAAACGCGTTGTGGCGCTCGACATGGCGGCCATCGTGGCTGGCACAAAATACCGCGGGCAGTTCGAGGAGCGCATGAAATCGATTCTGAACGAACTGGAAAAAAATCCGAACATCATTCTCTTTATCGACGAAATTCACACGATTGTGGGCGCAGGCGGCGCATCGGGTTCGCTCGATGCTGCCAATATGCTGAAACCCGCTTTGGCGCGCGGCGAAATTCAGTGCGTGGGCGCAACTACGCTCAACGAATACCGCCAAAGTATCGAAAAAGATGGCGCGCTCGAACGGCGTTTTCAAAAAATAATGATTGAGCCGACCACGCGCGAGGAGACGCTCCAAATTTTGGAAAATATCAAATTCCGCTACGAAGATCACCACCAAGTAACCTACACGCACGAGGCACTCGAAGCGTGCGTCGATCTGACTGAACGCTACATCAGCGACCGTGCTTTTCCCGATAAGGCCATCGATGCGCTCGACGAGGTGGGCTCGCGCATTCACATGCAAAACCTGCATGTTCCGCCACGCATCGAGGAGTTGGAACGCCTGATCGAGGAGAAAAATGGCGAGAAAAATGCACTTGTGGCGGCGCAAAAATACGAATTGGCGGCCGAATGTCGCGACACAATCCGCCAAATGACCGACGAACTCGACCGCGCCAAACAGGAGTGGCTCGCAGCCGAAAATGCCGACCGTGTAACGGTTACCGCCGACGATGTGGCGCAAACGGTGTCGATGATGTCGGGCGTGCCAGCGCAACGCATTGCACAGGCTGAAAGCGTGCGCCTGTTGCAGATGGGCAGCCTGCTCAAAGGCGAAGTCATCGGGCAAGATGCCGCCATCGACAAGTTGGTGAAATCGATTCAGCGCAGCCGCGTGGGCTTGAAAGACCCGAACCGACCGATAGGCTCGTTCATATTCCTTGGGCCGACGGGTGTGGGCAAAACCTACTTGGCCAAACGCTTGGCAGAACTGATGTTTGGCAGTGCCGATGCCGTTATTCGCGTCGATATGAGCGAATTTATGGAGAAATTCAGTGTGTCGCGGCTCATTGGCGCGCCTCCGGGCTATGTGGGCTACGAAGAGGGCGGCCAACTGACCGAAAAAGTGCGCCGAAAACCTTATTCCATCGTGCTTCTCGACGAAATAGAAAAGGCGCACGCCGATGTCTATAATATGCTTTTGCAGGTACTCGACGAGGGCCATCTGACCGACAGCATCGGGCGCAAAGTCGATTTCAAAAACACGATTATCATCATGACTTCGAATGTCGGCACGCGCCAACTGAAAGAGTTTGGACACGGTGTCGGCTTTGCGCAGCCATCGCAAAACAGCGACGAATATGCGCACAATGTGATTCAAAAAGCGTTGTCGAAAACCTTTTCGCCCGAATTTTTGAACCGCGTCGATGATGTGATAATTTTCGACCAACTGAGCCGCGAATCGATATTCAAAATCATCGATTTGGAACTCGAACAACTCTACAAACGCATTGGAAATCTGGGCTTTAGGATTGAACTGACCGAAGCCGCCAAAAACTTTTTGGCCGACAAAGGTTACGATGTGCAATACGGCGCACGCCCGCTCAAACGCGCCATTCAAAACCATCTCGAAGATGTTTTGGCGGAGCGGCTCTTGCAGGGCGATGTCAAAGCAGGCGATGTGTTGCATGTCGATTTCGATGCCGAAGCGCAAAAGTTGATTTTCAAACCGACAGAAAACTGACATTTTGTCAGTTTTTAGCACAAAAATGCGCATCTTTTGGTTGGCAAACTTTTTGATGGTAAAAAGTTGCCAACTTATTTTGTGAAAAAGAAAAAACAGGATATTATGAAAAAATCGAAACAAACCCAGAAACCGCAAGCCGACGAAACGGCGCAGCAGCCCGATGTACAGGCGCAGCAGCCAACGGAGGCGGCTCCAGCAGCCGAAACCGCGCAGCAAGAAACGCCGAAAATCGACTACGAAGCGAAATATAACGCGCTGAACGACACGCACTTACGCTTGATGGCCGAGTTCGACAACTACCGCAAACGCATGATGCGCGAGCGTGCCGACCTGATAAAAAATGCCTCGGAACGCGTGGTAATCGACCTGCTGCCCATTGTCGATGACTTCGAGCGCAGCCTCAAATCGATGGAAACGGCTTCTGATGTGGCGGCTGTGAGCGAGGGTGTAAATCTGATTTACCAAAAAATTCTGACTCTGCTCAAACAGCAGGGCGTGTCGGTTGTAGAAACTGAAAATCAGCCATTTAACGAAGAAATTCACGAGGCTGTAACGACCATTCCTGCGCCATCGGAAGAGTTGAAAGGCAAGATAGTCGATTGCGTGCAGAAGGGCTACCAGATGAACGAAAAAGTGATTCGATTCCCAAAAGTGGTAGTCGGAAAATAGGGAGAACCGTCGTATGAGCGAAAAAAGAGACTATTACGAGGTGCTTGGTGTGGCGAAAACTGCGTCGGCCGACGAGATAAAAAAGGCGTATCGCAAAAAAGCCATCGAGTACCACCCCGACAAAAATCCAGGCAACAAAGAGGCCGAAGAGAAATTTAAGGAGGCCGCCGAAGCCTACGAGGTGTTGAGCGACCCGCAAAAACGCCAGCGTTACGACCAATTTGGCCATGCAGGCGTGAGCGGCAGCGGCGGTTTTGGTGGCGCAGGCGGCATGAATATGGACGACATATTCCAGCAGTTTGGCGACATTTTTGGAGGACATTTCAGTTTCGGCGGCGGCTTCAGCGAATTTTTCGGCGGTGGTGGCGCGCGTCGTGGCGGACGCCGTGTGCGTCGTGGCACCGACTTGCGTGTGAAAGTGAAACTCACGCTGGCCGAAATTGCCACAGGCACCGAGAAAAAACTGAAAGTATCGAAATATGTTCCCTGCTCGCACTGTCAGGGCACAGGCTCGCGCGACGGACGCACGCAAACTTGCAGCACCTGCCGCGGCACGGGCTATGTTACGCAGATGCAGCGCACCATTCTTGGGCAGATGCAGACGCAATCGCCTTGCCCCACTTGCGGCGGCGAAGGCACAGTTGTGGTCGATAAATGCCCCTATTGTAGCGGCGAAGGCGTTGTGCGCGGCGAGGAGATAATCACCGTGAAAATTCCTGCCGGCGTGGCCGATGGTATGCAGTTGGCGATGTCGGGCAAGGGCAATGCGGCGCGGCGCGGCGGCGAAAACGGCAATCTGCTCATCGTGGTCGAAGAGGAGAAGCACCCCGACTTGATACGCGACGAAAACGACTTGATTTACAACCTGTTGCTGCCACTTCCAACCGCTATTTTGGGCGGCACTGTCGAAATTCCGACCGTCGATGGCAAGGTAAAAGTGAAAATTGATAAAGGCACGCAACCGGGCAAGGTGCTGCGCCTGCGTGGTAAAGGTCTGCCCGATGTAAACCGCTATGGCACAGGCGATTTGCTCGTCAATGTGGGCGTGTATGTGCCCGAAAATCTGTCGTTGGACGAGCGCAAAACCATCGAACGCATGGCCGAATCGCCCAATTTCCAGCCGTCGGCCTCGGCCAAAACCAATTTCTTCGCTCGCTTCAAGCAGATGTTCAGTTGAAGCGTGTGCAAAAACGAAAAAGCGTCGTCGAAACCAAGCGTTTGGCGGCGCATTTTTTTCTTGCCAAATTCTGCGTCAGAAAAAATGTTTGCAAAAAATTTTGTCGGATAAAAAAAATGTAGTAATTTTGCAGTCCGATTCGTAAAGGGGCTTGTCAAGTAGCACTGCCGATGGAGATTTTCGGTATCTCGCCTCCCGATCTAACTAAAAAGTACAATAAAAAATGTATGCAATTGTAGAAATCCTTGGACAGCAATTCAAGGTAGAAGCGGGGCAAAAACTCTTTGTTCACCGCATGGAAGAGGCCGAACGCGGCTCGAAAGTTGAGTTCGACAAAGTACTGCTCATCGACAACGAAGGCAAAGTGAATGTGGGCGCACCTGTTGTGAAAGGCGCAAAAGTTGTTGCCGAAGTTGTGTCGCATGTGCGTGGCGAAAAAGTGCTTGTGTTTCACAAACGCCGCCGCAAAGGTTATCGTAAGTTGAACGGTCATCGTCAGAACTTTACAGAGATTTTGATTAACGAAATTGTTGCGTAACTCTTAAAAAATTAGAAGAAAATGGCACATAAGAAAGGTGTAGGTAGTTCGAAGAACGGTCGTGAGTCGGAAAGCAAGCGACTTGGATTGAAGATATTTGGTGGCCAGTTTGCAAAAGCAGGCAACATCATTGTGCGCCAACGCGGCACACGCCACAACCCAGGCGAAAATGTCGGCATGGGCAAAGACCACACGCTGTTTGCGCTGGTCGATGGCATTGTGGTTTTCCGCAAAAAGCGCGACGACAAATCGTATGTTTCGGTTACTCCCATCGAGGCGTAATCGAGTCCATAAACTCGAAGTGGAAGAGTCCCGTTCCTGCAAAGGGACGGGATTTTTAGTTGAGAGTTAAGAATTATTTCCTACTTTCAACTTTCTCACTTTCACACTTTCACACTTTCACACTTTCACACTTTCACACTTTCATACTTTTTACACTGATAAAAATGAAAACTTTTGCAAAACAGATTTTACTGGTTGCGCTGCTGTTTGTGGCAGTGGCGGTGCAGGCGCAGAAGCCCTACAAACACAGCATTGGCTTGTCGGTGGGCAGTTTCGAGGGCGCAAGTTACAAGGTTTTTCTGACCAACGAGGTGGCGCTGCAAACCGATTTGGGCTTTCGTATGCTCCGTACGCAAGTCGGCGGGCATGACTATTCTAGTTCAGAGAGTTTCTACACTTTCGAAGTTAATCCGAATGCGCTCTACCAAGGCAGCATCACGGGCTGGAACTGGGGCGGTGTGGCTTGGTTTGCTGGTGGCGGCATGAGCCTTGGCCTTGCGCACGACTTTGGCTCGTCGGGGCCGACCTACGGCAAGTGGGGCTTCAACGCCATTGCTGGCGCAGAACTTGGACTCGACGACGCACCGCTGGCCTTTTCGCTCGATTTTCGCCCAGGCTACGGATTGCTGTTCCACGGCGATTTCGAACCGCTTTCGTTTTTCGATTGGGCATTGGTGGTGGGCATTCGCTACACTTTTTGAAAAACGACAAAATAATCACCCAAAAAGAGAGGGACGGCCGCCGCCGCCTCTTTTTTTTGCCCCAAAGTTTGCTTTTGTTACAAAAAGTGTTTATATTTGCGAATCTTAACCTTAAAACTGTGCCGTATGAAAAACATTTACCGCCTTTCGATGTTTTGCATAGTTTGGGCTTTGGGCGCATTCGCACCGCTTGGCGCACAGACGGTTGTGGCGTGGACGGGCGGCGCATCTGTTTCGTATAGCGCATCGTCGTTGGTGTCGCTGGCGGCGTGCGACAGCATTGTCGTGTCGGGCAGTTGGAAAGAGGCCGATTTGCAGAAACTGCGTGCCGTTGTGCCTACCGACGAAACGGCGCAACTCCAAAAAGTGAACATGTCGGCGGCATCGTTTTCGGGCGAAATTTCCCTTGGCATGTACTCCATTTTTTCCCATTGTCCGCTTTTGGAGGAGATTTTGTTGCCGAGTTTGGCTCAAGATAGCAGGGTGAATTTGCGGTGTGCTTTTGCCTACAATCCGAAGTTGCGCC
This sequence comes from Acutalibacteraceae bacterium, assembly GCA_963659365.1. GTDB lineage: Bacteria > Bacteroidota > Bacteroidia > Bacteroidales > Paludibacteraceae > W0P28-013. The sequence continues at coordinate 21,626 of CAVKTI010000029.1, forward strand.
GCGTGGCGAATCTCGAAAATCTGCAAAATATCACCTCGCTCGACACCATTTTTCGCAACTGCCCACAACTGCAGGCGGTGGAGTTTTCGGCTGGCGCGCCCAACATGAACGAGGTGAAATGCACGCGCGCTTTCGAGGGTTGCACGGCATTGACAGCGGTAGATTTGTCGCATTTCGCGGGATTGTCCGAGGGCAACAATATGTTCGAAAACTGCACAAATCTCGAGCGTGTGCGCTTTGCTGCTACGGAAAATGCGCAGAAAAATAGTTTTGTTGAGCGTTTCAAAGGGTGCGCCAAGTTGCAGACCATCGAAAATCTCGACAAATTTACCCAAATTTCGGCTATCTCGGGAGCGTTTTATGGCTGCGCATCGCTCTCATCTGTAACCTTTTGCACCACGACACAAACCATGTCGGGCAGCGGCAAGGAGGCTTTTCGTGGCTGCGAAAAGTTGCAGTCTGTCGCCAATTTGACCATTTTCACCAATCTGTCGAACTGCGAAGCGATGTTCCGCGAGTGCAAGTTGCTCGAATCGGTCGATTTGCCCCAAAATTCGGCGGCAAAAAACGCTAAACAGATGTTCTACAAGTGCGACCGCCTACGCACTGCCGACCTCTCGATGCTGACGACTTTGAACAATTTCGAGTCGGCATTTAACGGTTGCGAATCGTTGGAAACGGTAACTTTGTCGGCAGCAGAACAGGCGGCGGCAACCAAGTTCAATTCCACTTTTTCGGGCTGCAAGGCGTTGCGCAAAGTGCTGAATTTCAGCAAATACACACAAATCGACGACTTAAACAACACCTTCAAACAGTGCGCTGCGCTCGACTCGGTGCGCTTTGGCTGCAACCCATCGGCAGCGACGAATGCCACCACCACTTTTGACGACTGCAAAGCCACCTGCCTGAAATTTATGCCGTGCGGCACGAAAAAAGCCGCCTCGTGGCAGGACAAAGGCACGGCAAAAACGGCGAGTTACAACGATTCTACCTTCATCTACGACATACGCACAAGCGATTTCGCACTGCTGAAAGCGTGCAACCAATATCTTTGGCACGGTGCAACTTACACATTATCAGGAGATTACACCTATACGATTATCGATGGTGCGTCGAATGGCTGCGACAGCATCGACCGTTTGCGGCTGACCATTTGCCAATCGTACAATTTTTCTGAAACAAAATCGGTTTGCGATTCGCTCCTTTGGCAGGGCAAATGGCGCACGACGAGCGGCGATTACACCGAAAACTATACGACCATACACGGCTGCGACAGCGTTTATACGCTGCATTTGACGGTGCGCAAATCGACAACAGCGACCGATGTGCAGACCGCTTGCGACACCTTTCGCTGGATCGATGGTGCGACTTACACTGCGTCGAACAGCACTGCCACGCACCTTTTGACCAATGTGGCGGGTTGCGACAGTCTGGTTACGCTCAATCTGACTTTGAACCGCACGCAATTTGCCGATACCACGGCGGTGGAGTGCGCCTCGTTTGTGTGGCACGGCAAAACCTACACGCAAAGCGGCATCTACAACGATACCATTTCGGGCGGTGCGGCGTGCGGTTGCGATAGCATTATCGCGCTGAAACTCACCATTTTACCTCTGGCTTTTGGCGATACGGCGGCGGTGGCCGAAGGTACATCGTTTGCGTGGCACGGTCGTGTTTATACCATCGCTGGCGAATACCGCGACACGCTGCTGTCACAAGCCGCTAACGGCTGCGACAGCATTGTTACATTGACGCTCTCGTTTTGCGAGCCATACCGACTGGAACAAGATAGCGTAACCTGCGATTCGCTCTTTTGGCAAGGCAAATGGCGCACGCAGAGCGGCGATTACACCGAAAATTATACGACCGCACAAGGTTGCGACAGTCTGTTTGTGTTGCACCTCACACTGATTCCGACACCGCAGGTAGTCGTGCCGAAATTGCCCACCTATTGCGACCGCTCGGCGGCGTTGAGTGTGGCCTACGAAGTGTTGGCTGGTCAGCCCGACCGTTACGATCTGTCTTTCGACGAATCGGCGCAACTGGCTGATTTCGAGAATGTTACAAATGCGCTTTTGCCGCCCGATGTGATTGCGGTAACCGTGCCGCCCGATGTGCCAGTGGGCGATTATACGGCTACGCTGCGGCTCTACGATGCGCGTGCCACCGATGGTTGCGCCAGTGTGTCGCTGCCGTTGGCGATAACGGTTGGACTTGATGCAGCGCGCTATCTGGTGCAGAAGTGGAACGATGTGATAGTGGTGAACAACAGCGGCGACAGCGACCACCCGATGCGTTTTGTGGCGTATCAGTGGTACAAAAATGGGCAAAAAATTGCTGATGCCACGCGGCAACACCTCTACGAAGCGGGCGGTCTCGATTGGAATGCCGTTTATACCGTCGATTTGACGACCGAAGATGGGCGCACTTTCCGTTCGTGCGATTTTGTGCCGCAGCAGCCGCAATCGGTTGCGCCAGCGGCGTTGGTTGTCTGTCCGAATCCTGTGGCGGCTTTTGCGCCGATTGCGCTGCACCTGCCCGACGCTATTTTGTCCGTTTCGATATGCAATGCGCAGGGCGTTTGCGTCTATCGCGCCACTGTGGCAACCGATGTTGTTTCGCTACCCAATGGGTTCGCTTCGGGCGTTTATGTGGTGCGCGCCGTTACCGCCGATGGGCAGGCATTCCTCGCAAAAATGATTGTCGATTGAGTGCGGATTAGTTGCACACAAAAAACAGCAGCACGAGATTTCAGAATCTCGTGCTGCACAATGTATTTCGCAGATTTTTCTACTTCAACAAAGAAAATCCGCAGTCTTCGTTTTCGTCTGTTTACGCATCGATATTGGCGTAGGTGGCGTTTGCTTCGATAAATTCGCGGCGTGGCCCTACTTCGTCGCCCATCAGCATCGAAAACACTTGGTCGGCTTCGGCAGCGTTCGATAGCGTTACTTGGCGCAATGTGCGGTTTTCGGGGTCCATCGTTGTTGCCCAAAGTTGTTCGGGGTTCATTTCGCCCAAACCTTTGTAGCGTTGTTGCCAAATGCCGCCTTCTGTGCCGCCGCCATATTGGTCGATAAAGGCGAGGCGTTGCTCTTCGGTCCAGCAGTACTGCGCCACTTTGCCTTTTTTGCACAGGTAGAGTGGGGGCGTGGCGATGTAGATATAGCCGTTTTCGATGAGTTCCTTCATGTAGCGGAAGAAGAAGGTGAGAATCAGCGTGGCAATGTGCGAGCCATCGACATCGGCATCGGTCATGATGATGACTTTGTGGTAGCGCAGTTTCTCGATGTTCAACGCCTTGTCATCGTCCTGCGTGCCAATCGACACGCCGAGTGCGGTGTAGATGTTGCGTATCTCTTCGCTCTCGAACGCCTTGTGGAACATGGCTTTTTCCACATTCAGAATTTTACCGCGCAGGGGCAGAATGGCTTGGAATTTGCTGTTGCGTCCCTGCACCGCCGAACCGCCTGCCGAGTCGCCCTCGACGAGGAAAAGTTCGCACACCGATGGGTCTTTACCCGAGCAGTCCGACAGTTTGCCGGGCAGTCCGCCGCCCGATAGTGGCGATTTGCGTTGCACTGTTTCGCGGGCTTTGCGTGCAGCCACGCGTGCGCGCGCCGCCAGCAGCACTTTTTCGACGATGATTTTGGCTTCGTCGGGGTGTTCTTCCAAATAGTTCGACAGGGCTTCGCCAACAGCCTGTTGCACAGCGCCAGCCACTTCGCTATTGCCGAGTTTTGTCTTGGTCTGTCCTTCGAACTGCGGCTCTGCCACTTTGATAGAGATGATGGCGGTGATGCCTTCGCGGAAGTCGTCGCCCGAAATATCCACCTTCTCTTTTTCGAGTTTTTCGAGTTCTTTTTTGCAGTTGTCGTCGGCATATTTTTTCAGCGTGCGCGTCAGTGCGGTGCGGAAACCAGCCACATGTGTGCCGCCCTCGATGGTGTTGATGTTGTTCACATACGAGTGGATATTCTCCGAATAGCCGTCGTTGTACATGATGGCCACCTCGATGGGCGTGCCCTGTTTTTCGGTGTTCAGATAGATCACATCGTCGAACAGGTGTTTGCGGCTCTGATCGACATAGCGCACAAATTCGCGCAATCCATCTTTCGAGTGGAAAGTCTCTTCACGTGTTTTGCCCTCTTCGTCGGGGCGCAGGTCGGTCAGTTTTATGGTGATGCCCGCATTCAGAAACGCCAGTTCGCGCATGCGGTTCGCCAAAATGTCGTATTTATAAGTGGTGGTCGTAAATATCGAGCCATCGGGCCAAAATTGCTGGCGCGTGCCACGCAGGTGCGTTTCGCCAACCACTTTCACGGCGTAGAGCGGTTTGCCGCATTCGTATTCTTGCTGATATATTTTGCCGTCGCGGAACACTTGCGATTTCATGTGAGTCGATAGTGCATTGACGCACGAAACGCCCACGCCGTGCAGACCGCCCGACACTTTGTACGAGCCTTTGTCGAATTTGCCGCCAGCGTGCAGCACCGTCATCACCACTTCCAATGCCGATTTATGCTCTTTTTCGTGCATATCCACGGGAATGCCGCGGCCATTGTCCTGCACAGTGATGGAATTATCCTCGTTGATGGTAACTTCGATGTGTGTGCAGTAGCCAGCGAGTGCCTCGTCGATGGAGTTGTCCACCGTTTCGTACACCAAGTGGTGCAGACCCTTCTCGCTGATGTCGCCAATGTACATGGCTGGGCGTTTGCGCACGGCCTCGAGCCCTTCGAGCACCTGAATGCTACTTGCACCGTAGTTGCCGTTTTCGTTGTTGTTTATCTCTTCCGACATAATGAAAATTAACTGATTATCAAATGTTTTTACAAAGCGTTTTTATCAAGCAAAAGTACAAAATTTTTTTCGTTCTGCTGCTATGTGGCGCAAAAAACTTATCAACAATTCAACAAAAAACGCTATCTTTGCGCAACTTTTTTTGCAGATGGATTTTAGGGGATTTCTATAAATTCCCCATTTAATAATAAAATTAACAACTAATAAAATTTTGAATACTTTTGTGCGCTTTTTGTTTTTGAACTGCATCTGTCTGACTTTCACTCAATTACAATGCCACCGCATTGTGCTTTCGTTCAAGCCAAACATCTGTTAGTTCAAAATTCAAAAATCACTACAAAGGAATTTATAGAAATCCCCTATGGTGCTTTGGCAACTTTTTTGGACATTTGTTAAAATCGGCGCATTTACCATTGGCGGCGGTTATGCCATGATTCCGCTCATCGAGCGCGAGGTGGTTACGCGCCGTGGCTGGATTACGAGCGATGAATTTCTCGACATGCTGGTGGTGGCGCAGACGGCACCGGGCGTTTTGGCCATCAACATTTCGGTGTTGGTGGGGCGGCGCATTGCTGGGCGCATCGGTGCGGTGATTTGCGCGTTTGGCTCCACGCTGCCGTCGTTTGTCGTTATTCTGATTTTTGCCATGTTTCTGAACAAATATCAGGATACGCCTGCGCTCGAAAAGATGTTTCGTGCTGTGCGCCCTGCGGTGGTTGCGCTCATCGCTGTGCCTGTGTTCAATTTGGCAAAAACGGCCAAAATCACTTGGCGCACGGTGTGGATTCCCATTGTGGCAGCACTGCTGATTTGGCGTTTGGGCGTGTCGCCTATTTGGATTATCGCCGTGGCGGGTGTGTGTGGTCTGTTGCTGCGCCTGCTGGCCGACCACAAAGCGAAAAATAGAGAAAAATAGAGGCTTTTTCCGATGGTTTATTTACAACTTTTCTACGCATTTTTCAAAATCGGACTGTTCGGTTTTGGTGGCGGTGCAGCCATGATTCCGCTCATACAGTTCGAGTTGGTGGAGCATTACGCGTGGCTCACATCGACCGAATTTACCAACATGGTGGCTGTTTCGCAGATGACGCCCGGTCCCATTGGCATCAACTGTGCCACATACGCGGGCTATTTGGCGTCGGGCAATGTGCTGGGCGCGGCGTTGGCCACATTTGCGCTGGTGCTGCCGTCGTTTGTCATCATGATGTTGGTGGCGCGTATGCTGCAACGCTTCAAAAACAACCCCTATATCGAGGCAGCGATGAGCGGTCTGCGCCCCACGATTGTCGGTCTGATAGCCGCTGCCGCCTTGCTGCTCGTGAACGAAGAAACCTTCGGTTCCAACTGCGCCGACTGGGTGAGTTGGCTGCTCTTTGCCGTGGCTTTTGCCGCCACCAAATGGCTCAAAGTCCACCCCATACTGCTCATCGTGCTGATGGCCGTTGTCGGCTTGGCAATTTACTGAAATTAGGAATTAGGAATTAGGAATTAGGAATTAGGAGTGAGGGGTGAGGGGTGAGGGGTGAGGGGTGAGGCAGTGAATTGGAATTCCAAAATTTCAGAATTTCAGAATTTCAGAATTTCAAATTGTTTAATTAAACTTTGGTGGCGTTATTGAGCGCATGGCGTTTCCCCATTCGTGAGAAATGGGGCTATAACCAAATCCGCAAAAAAAACAACCACTCACAGCCGCGGCGAATTTTGATAATCGAAAAAAAATAGTAATTTTGCAGAATAGTTATCAACCGTAAAACATTTTTGCCTATGATATAATTTTTGGTGAAGGCACTTTGAAATAGAAAAAAGCGTTAACGCTCTCTTGGGTATCAAAAACTAGACACTTTTGACAAATCAGAGACAAGCGACGACGCTCGCGCTGTTTGGCGTGGGCTTTGGTTTGTAAGTTTTGATTTGTGGGTTTTGTCTAGTACCCTTGATACCTGAATGATGCGAACGAAAGTCCCACACTTTTTTTGTGCCGCACCGTAACCAGTTGAAAATTGGGACAAAACAAAAAAAAAACAAACAAAAGTCCGCAAAAGGAGGCGGACATAAAAACCTTTTTACAAAATGTGTAAGTCTAAAGAAAATTTGCGCCCTTGTATATTTACACTAGAGGGACATGACATTTTAGGTTACGAGGCACCTGGAATGTTCGATTATAATAACGATGAACAGTATGAAGAATCCACTCGCCTTAAAAATGGTTTATTCCATACTTGGGGAACAATATTAAGTCCTAAAACGGAAGATGGTAAAATCTTATCTTGCGGCATTGTTGAAGATACACAAGATGGGAAAATATACTGCATTAATCCAGAAAAAATTCAATTTACAAACGACTAAAATTCAAAGGTTATGAAACGAAAAATTCTCTTAAGTTTTTTTTATGTGTACTATATGCTTAAGTATATTCGCAAATTCTCAGCCTGCTCAAACTATTAGAGATAACAATGGCAATACCTATGAATATTTTGGTTCTTTTAGTGTTTTTAGTCAAGATCCTGTTTTGGGAAAGTTTTGGCCAGAACCCTATCCTGCACATGTTTATTACAAACAACTTAATTCCATAATTATTTTGAAAGTAGTATATCGGAATTTCCTATTCACTTTGCGCAAAAGCAATATTAGCAGTTTTCAATATAAATTTTCAGATTCTATAACTACCTACTACCTAAATTTATAAAAATTTCGGTTATATGGAATCTATAATCTTTGAAATAGTGGCTCACCCGATAAATCTTGGGGATTAGGCGTATAACTTTGTGAGTCTGAAAAG
>CAVKTI010000030.1:0-27657 GCA_963659365.1 Acutalibacteraceae bacterium
CGCACTTTTTTTTCGTTATAATAAACTCTATATCAATCAGTTACAAAGATTTTTTTGCTCTAAAGTTGTCTTGAACCGATTTTTTATTGTTTGTTTTCTCGGACGCACTCGGTGCGTCCCTACAATTTGAAATTCTAAAATTTGAAATTCAAGAATCATAAGTTTTTAGGTTAATTAGCAGTCAAGCGCGGAATTGGGAAATTCTGCGCTTGCGTTGTGTGGAGGAAAAATTTCGTCTGCCAAACTGCACAAAATGGCAACTTTTGGTGTAAATTCTCCACAGTTTTTACGAACGATAGGCTTTATTTTCCCCGCTCAAATCTCGATTTTTTCGAAGGTGTTGATGAGGGCATCGAAGGTTTTGATGGGCGATTTTTCGCGCACTTCGTGCAGTTGGTCGCATACGGCTTGGTCGTAGGTTTCGCACGGCACAGCGCGTATAACTCCCAGTGCTACAGGCATTTCTGAACCGCGCATCATGGCCAGTTTTTGGTGAATGGTGCTGTCTTGCGCGGTGGCATCGTGTACAAGAATGTCGGCTTCGGTCGTGCCATTTTCGCCGATGGTAACCACTTTCAAGTCGAATCCATCGAGTACAAGCCCACGGTCGCGATTTTTGCCGAAAATCATCGGTTTGCCATGTTCCAAAACGATGGTGCGGTCGGCACGCTCCTCTTTCGAGGCAATCCAGCCGTGTGCGCCGTTGTTGAAAATCACGCAATTAACTAGACATTCGACCACCGAAGTGCCGTGATGTTGCGCCGCTGCCACAAACACGCGCCGCGAGGTTTCCAAATCGACATCGAGCGTGCGGGCAAAAAATGTGCCGCCTGCGCCAAACAGCAGTTCGGCAGGCTCGAACGGCCGCTCCACCGTGCCAAACGGCGACGATTTGCTCACAAAACCTTTGGGCGAGGTAGGAGAGTATTGCCCTTTGGTCAGGCCGTAGATGCGGTTGTTGAACAGCACCACATTGATATCGACATTGCGGCGCACGCTGTGAATGAAGTGGTTGCCGCCGATAGCGAGGCAGTCGCCGTCGCCTGTCATCTGCCAAACGGAGATGTCTGGATTTGCCACTTTCACGCCTGTAGCCACCGCCGCACCACGCCCGTGAATGGTGTGAAAACCGTACGCGCTCAAGTAGTACGGCATACGCGACGAGCAGCCAATGCCCGAAACAACGGCCATTTTGTGTGGCGGAATACCAATTTCGGCCATCGCCTTTTGCAGCGAATTGATGATAGCGTGGTCGCCACAACCTGGACACCAACGCACATATTGGTCGCTTTTATAATCTTGTGGAGTCATATTAGGATTTCAAATTTCAGATTTCAGATTTCAGATTTCAAATTTCAAATTAGGTTGATAAGTTGATCAGTTGATTAGTTTAACGCATTAGTGAAAGTCTGTGAGGCAAAATCAATCTTCAAATTTTCAAATAATTAGATAATTTGGTAATTAAATTCACTTCTCACTTCTCACTTCTCACTTCTCACTCCTCATTTTCTTGCTACTGACAAAGTCCACGATTTCGTTCACTTGGAACGGTTGTCCTTCGATTTTGTTCAGTTGCACGATATTCAGTCCGTCGATTTTTGCGCGCAGATAGGCCGCCAAATGGCCGCTATTGAGTTCGCACACAACGATTTTTTTGTAGCGTTTCAGCACTTCGGCGGTATTTTTCGGCAGCGGATTGATGTAGTTGAAATGCGCCAACGCGGTGCGTAATCCTTTGGCGTTCAGTTCGTTAGTGGCGCAGAGCAGATGTCCGTGTGTGCTACCCCAGCCCACTAAAAGTGTGTCGGCATCGGCATCGCCTTCTACGGTCAATTCGGGGAGCGTGTCGGCAATTTTTGCGACTTTTTCGGCACGCAGTGCCACCATTTTTGCGTGGTTTCGGCTGTCGGTCGAGATGTTGGCGCGGTCGAAATCCTTTTCCAATCCGCCGTTGCGGTGTTCAAAGCCCTCCATACCCGGAAATGCCCAGTAGCGCACGCCTGTTTCGCTGTCGCGTGTGGTGGCGCGGAAATCGCCTTTCTGCGCTTCGGTAGCGATGTGCGGCCGAATCTCGGGCAGTTCGGCCAGTTTGGGCAGTTTCCACAGTGCCGAGCCATTGCCGATGTAAGCGTCGGTGAGCAGAATGACAGGCGTCATCTTTTCGAGCGCAATTTTGGCAGCCATATAGGCGTAGTGAAATGCGTCGTCGGAACTGCTGGCGGCAACGACACAGACTGGACTTTCGCCGTTGCGCCCATACAACGCCTGCAACAGGTCGGTCTGCTCGGTTTTGGTGGGCATACCCGTCGATGGACCGCCCCGCTGCACATCGATAACAACCACAGGCAGTTCGGCCATCACCGCCAACCCGATGGCTTCCGATTTTAGCGCAAGTCCAGGTCCCGATGTGCTTGTTACTGCCAAATCGCCAGCAAAAGCCGCCCCGAGAGCCGTGCAGATGCCCGAAATTTCGTCTTCGCACTGAATGGCTTTCACGCCCATATCTTTGCGCGCCGACAGTTCGTGCAGAATGTCGGTGGCGGGCGTTATTGGGTAACTGCCCAAAAAGAGTTCGCGTCCCGATTTTTGCGCAGCGGCAATAAGTCCCAACGCAGTAGCGCGATTGCCGCTGATGATGGCATACGACCCTTTGGGTAGGTTATCCGATTTGCCGATGGTGAAAGTCGAGATATTGAGATGCAGGTTGTGACCGTAATTGAAACCGTCGGTAACGGCTTTGGTGTTGGCACGGAGCAGGTCGGGCTTTTTGGCAAATTTCTTGCCAAGAAAATGTATCGCCTGTTCCAACGGACGGTTGAACAGCCAGCAGATAAGTCCGAGCGCGAACATATTTTTGCAGCGCAGCACCGATTTATTGTCCATGCCAAACTCTTTGAGGCTTTCGCGCGTGAGTTGCGACAGCGCCACAGGCACCAACTGCACCGATTCGGGTAGATGCAGTTCGGTAAACGGATTGTCGGTGGCAAATCCAGCCTTTTCTAAGTCTTTGGCGGTGAACGAATCGGTGTCGAAAAGCAGCACACCGAGCGGTTTCAGCACGCTGGCGTTCACTTTGAGTGCGGCAGGATTCATCGCCACCAGCACATCGGCTTGGTCGCCCGGCGTATGCACATCGGCACCCACATGCACCTGAAAACCCGACACGCCGCCCACAGTGCCTTGCGGCGCACGAATTTCGGCAGGATAATCGGGAAAAGTGGCAATCTCGTTGCCCAAAATGGCCGACAGGTTCGAAAAAAGCGTCCCCGTCAGTTGCATGCCATCGCCCGAATCGCCACAAAAGCGAATAACAACATCTTTTAATGCAGTGTTCATTTTTATAGATTTCAGAATTTCAAATTTCAGATTGCGCTTCGCGCTGTTTAATTGTTTCTAAATTTCTATGTTTCTCGCGCTTCGCGCTGTTTCAAGTTTCAAGTTGTAGCCTCTTTTCCCGTTTTCCCCAAAGGGGAAAAGCCTTTGGTCTTTGTTTTAGTCAGAAGTCTTAATCTATAAACGCTAACCTTTCATTATCAATTATCAATTGTTTTCGTCTATGTTCTATGCTCTATATTCTATGTTCTCTAAACTATAACCTCTCACCTCTAACCTCTCATTGTCAATTATCAATTATATCTAGTACAAGATTTATACCAAACTTGCCTACCTCACATGCGCAGTTTGAAGCCGCTGAGCAGCGTATCGGGGCAAAAATGGAAGACTGATGCCATCTCGCCCGCCATGCAGAAGCCGCATTGCCGGCACTGCTCCGTACCATAGCCCACGCACAACCCACGGCTGCCGTCGGGGTAGATGAAGTTCGTCACAAAGCACTCCTTACCGAGCGAAATCTGCCCGAGCGCGTTCTGCTTCATCTTGCGCAAACCCGAATAACTGTTCATGATCGGGTAGCCTTTGCGCTTGTATGCCAGCACCTTATCGATCAGTTCCGCTTTCTTCTCAGGCGGCAACATTAGATACTCCGTGCCGGGATAGGGCGTATGGAAATTGACGGAAATCTGCTCGATAGCGGGGTTCTGCCGCACATACTCCATGGCAGCGTCCAACGACTCGCAGTTCAGGCTATTGACCACCATATTGACGCAGATATGCTTCTGCCCCGAGCGGCGGATATTCTCCTCCAAGCGGGCAAAAGTCCCCTCGCCGCGAATGCTGTCGTGATACTTACCGACCCCGTCCATCGACACCCAAATCGAATGCGGGTGTATCCACGAGAAATCCTGCTGTGCATTGGTTGTAACGGTAATCGAGAAAAAGCCCAACGCCCGTGCTTTGTCTATCAGGTCGTTAATGGTTTTGTTCTCCTCTTTCCACAGTGTCGGCTCACCTCCCTCAAGGTCGATAAAACGAGAGCCTTGCGAATAGGCATACTGCATATCCGCCACGATCTCATCGTAGGTGCGTTGCCTGTACCCCGCACTGCCATAGACAGAGCAGTGCTTGCAGCGCAAGTTACACTTGTCGGTGATGAACAACACGGTCTGCAGCGGGGCTTTGCGCCCGAAGAAACGCGCCCGCACAAACCATTGTGCCAAATAGAAGTATTGTCGGAGCATAGCTTTAGTTGAGAGTAGATAACTTAAAGTATGGAGAGTACGATGTGTACCACCATAAGTATCAAGCAAAAAAAGGTACAGATATTGCGGGCAAGGAGCCAACGAATCAAAAACCAATCTATGCCTGCCTGCACATAGTCGTCCCACTTGCCCATCGGCCCCATCCACCAGCGTGGACTCGTCAAGCACGGCAGGTTATGCACAAAACGATAGGTCGAATAAATCAAGTAAAACGACATTGGCAGCGTGGCCAGCGTCAGCAGATACCACGCACTCCACCAGCCGAGCGCTATCCCCACGCCTAACAGCACAAACGGCAGCAAAGCAAACACCGCCACAAAAGCAAGCATCACCGCAGGGCGGCGCAGCAGGCGAGCAAAGGTCATCTTTCCTAATGCCGCATCCGCATTTACCTCCATCACGGAATGTACATAGAGAATGTTGGTCACGAGGCTGCCTACTGCCAACCCCATAAACAGCATTTGCCACGAGAACAGCGTCCCCGTCATCGCTGCCTGCACACCGAGCATATTCAGCGGCCCGAACATCAAGCCGATCACCAACTCGCCCAAGCCGTGGTAGCCTAACTCAAGCGGTTTTCCCGAGTAACTCAAGCCCAACAGCAGCCCCAACACCGCATACAGCACAATGCCGAATGTAGCCTGCCAACCATGCAGCAGCCCCTGCGATAGAAACGCCACCAATCCCATGGCGGCAGCAAAGCAGAGAAACCACGCCACAGCCCACCCCAAGGCGTGCAAGGTCGTTTCCCCGCTGCGGATATAGTTGCATTTGTCGGCACGCGCACGAATACTCTCGGAGCAGAGGTCGGAGCGTACGCGTGCGTCGTGGCGATAGTCGAAATAGTCGTCGGCGAGGTTCATACCCAGGTGCGCCGCACACACACCCAACAACACGGGCAGTGCCAACCACCATACAAAGCCCTCCTGCCCGATACAAAGCACCATAGCCGTCAGGCAGGGCAATGCCGACTGCGGCAGTGAAATATCACGGCCGTTTTTCGACCAAAAACGAAGCGAAGTCATCAATTACAAATTAATTTAAGTTTTGCAAGTAAATTTTTTCGTCGTGCGAAGTTTGTAGTTCGTTCTATTGGGGATTTGTTAATTTGGTTATTTGGTTATCCAACCCCTCCGCTTCGCTCGTCCCCTTGCAAAGGGGACAGGCTCTGCTCAAATTAAGAATTTAGAATTATGAATTTTTCGTCCCAAAGTGCCACAATTTTCAAATTTTCAAGTAATTGGAAATTAGATAATTGGGTAATTAAATTCACTGCTCACTGCTAACTTCTCACTTCTAACTATTCTTGCTACTTGCTACTTGCTACTAATTATCAATTAGTTTCTTGTACCGAATCCGTTTTGGTTCTTCGTTGCCGAGGCGCATGCGTTTGTTCTCTTCGTATTCGCTGTACGAGCCTTCGAAGAAAAAGACCTGCGAATCGCCCTCGAACGCCAAAATGTGCGTGCAGATGCGGTCGAGAAACCAGCGGTCGTGGCTGATGACCACGGCGCAACCAGCAAAGTTGTTCAAGCCCTCTTCGAGTGCACGCAGCGTGTTCACATCGATGTCGTTGGTGGGCTCGTCGAGCAGCAGCACATTGGCTTCCGATTTCAGCGTCAGCGCCAGATGCAGGCGGTTGCGTTCGCCGCCCGAAAGCACGCCGCAGAGTTTCTCTTGGTCTGCGCCTGTGAAGTTGAATCGGCTCAAGTAGGCGCGTGCGTTGATGTCGCGACCAGCCACACGAATAAACTCTGTGCCGCCGCTCACTACTTGATAAATCGACTTTTGTGGGTCGATGGCTTCGTGCATCTGATCGACATAGCCGATTTTCACCGTTTCGCCCACTTCGAAAGTGCCGCTATCGGCCTTTTCGCTGCCGATAATCATGCGGAAAAGCGTGGTTTTACCAGCACCATTGGGACCAATCACGCCCACAATGCCGTTGGGCGGCAGCGTAAAATTGAGATGCTCGAACAGCAGGCGGTCGCCGAAGCCTTTCGACACATCGATGGCGTTTATCACTTTGTTGCCGAGGCGCGGTCCATTGGGAATGAAAATTTCGAGTTTCTCCTCGCGCTCTTTCTGATCTTCGTTCAGCAGGGCATCGTAGGCGTTCAGTCGGGCTTTGCCCTTGGCGTGGCGTGCCGATGGAGCCATACGCACCCATTCCAACTCGCGTTCGAGCGTTTTGCGGCGTTTGCTGGCCTGTTTCTCCTCCTGCTCCATGCGTTTGGTTTTCTGTTCGAGCCAGCCGCTGTAGTTGCCTTTCCACGGAATGCCTTCGCCGCGGTCGAGTTCGAGAATCCAGCCCGCCACATGGTCGAGAAAATAGCGGTCGTGCGTTACGCAAATCACCGTGCCTTTGTACTGTTGCAGATGTTGTTCGAGCCAATCGATACTCTCTGCGTCGAGGTGGTTGGTGGGTTCGTCGAGCAGCAACACATCGGGCTCTTGCAGCAGCAGGCGGCAGAGTGCCACGCGGCGGCGTTCGCCTCCCGACAGGTGGCGCATCACAGCGTTTTCGTCGGGACAGCGCAGCGCGTCCATGGCGCGTTCCAGTTTGGTGTCGATGTTCCACGCGTCGTGCTGGTCGAGTTTGTCCTGCACTTCGGCTTGGCGCGCCAGCAATTTGTCGAAATCAGCATCGGGTTCGGCAAAGGCGGCGTTTATCTCCTCAAATTCGCGGAGCAGCGCCATCACTTCGGCCACGCCCTCTTGCACCACCTCTTTCACGGTTTTGTCTTCGTCGAATTTCGGGTCTTGTTCGAGATAGCCCACGCTGTAACCGGGCGAAAAGACCACCTCGCCGTCGTACGATTTGTCGATGCCAGCGATGATTTTCATCAAGGTCGATTTGCCTGCACCGTTCAGGCCGATGATGCCGATTTTTGCACCGTAGAAAAACGAAAGGTAGATGTTTTTCAGTATTTTTCGTTGTGGCGGAATGGTTTTACTCACATTCACCATCGAAAAAATCACTTTTTTGTCGTCTGCCATAGTAGTTAGATTCAGGTTGGTTTGTGTAAAGTGCAAAGTTACCAATTTTTCCTGTTTCGCCACTATGCTAATGCCGATTTTTTTCCTGACGTCGTCAATGCGTACCCCAAAATAAATTTGAGAACAATGGTGCAATTCGCTGATGGCGTTTCATGAGCATTGTTCGCGTTATAATCTGTTTGCTATGCGGCAAAGTTAGTTATCTCGTAACAACCGTTTGCGCAAGTGCTAAGACTTTGTCTACGCTCATGTCTATATCAGATTGCTTCAAGAGCCTTTCTAACTCTTTATAGACCTTCAGCGCAACAAAACAGATACAAATGTGCGCTTCGATTCGTCGGCGCGTAAAGTGAAACATCGGTCTTATCTCTATTTTCGATTTTGATATGCGAAAAGCCCTTTCTATATGCCATAAATTGTGGTATTCTGTAGAAACATCGCAAGCAGGTAAATCAACAGAAAGGACGCGGCTTGCCGCGTCCCTACTTTCACACTTTCATACTTTCACACTAAAAAAAACTCCTCATCGCCAATCAGTATTCTACCACCACCATATCGAGTTCTTTCGACGATTTGCCTGTTTGCATCACTTTTACGATTTTGCCATCGATGTTGGGAATGTCGAATATGCCACGAATTTCGTGCGTATGACCGCCCAAAATCAGGTCGATGTCGCGGCTGTTTACTGCAATAATCGAATCGCTCATGATGTCGGGATTTGACGAATAGCCCAAGTGCGACAACGCAATGACAAAATCGCAATGCTCGTTATGGCGCAAGATGTCGGCATATTTGTTGGCAGCCGCCACTGGATCGAGGTATTTTATGCCGCCGAAATTATCGGCCAAAATCAGTCCTGCGGGATCGACACCAAGACCGAGAATGCCCACGCGCAAGCCCTGCTTTTCGAGAACGATATATGGCTTTACCAAGCCATCGACGGCGGTGCCAGCCACATCGTAGTTGCAGCAGACATACGGGAAATTGGCCTCACGCATACGCGCCGCCAGCGTGTCAATGCCCTTGTCGAACTCATGGTTGCCAAATGTGGTGGCTTCGTAGCCCATCAGGTTGTAGCCCACTATTTCGAGCCGTCCGTTGAACATATTAAAGTAGGGTGTGCCTTGGAAAATGTCGCCCGCATCGATGAGCAGCACATTGCCATAGAGGGCGCGAATGCTGTCGATAAACTGTTCGCGTGCCGCATAGCCGCCCTGTCCGTTGGCGCAGGGTTCTATCTGGCTGTGCGAATCGTTGCTATGCAAAATGACGAGTTGGCGCGGCTGGTTGCAGCACGAAACCAAGCAGAGTGCCACGCCGAGCGCAGCCATCGAGAGAAATCTATTTTTCGACATGGATTTGATGTTTTAAGGTGGTGTGAAGTGTTTTGCCTGCGGCAGTTTGTTGGCGAATGTAGTCCGAAATCACATCGCGCAGCATAGTTTGCAGCAGTTCCATTTTGGTATAATTGGCCAACGGCTCCAAGTGGTCGTTGCCATACGACAGATAGTCGGTGGTGATGACGCGGTAGGTGCGTTGTGGGTCGATAGGTTTGCCGCCGAGCAGCACATTTTTGGCTTTGCCGTCGTGCCCAATCGTGAGCGACATGCCCGTTTCCACTTCGCCGCCTTTTGCAGCGATGGCATCGGCCAGTTTCAGCAGGTCGCTGCCTTGCAGTTCGAGAAAAATCACAGCATTGTCGAACGGCATAATCTGCATCACATGACCTACGGTAACTGCGCCTTGCGGAAGGTCGTTGCGCAGACCGCCAAAATTGGTAATTGCCAAATCGGTGGGGTTCAGCGAGTTACCGTATTCAAACATCGCATCGGACACCAACGCATTGAGCAGTCCTTCGGGTTTTTCGGCGCGCATCAACTGCTCCGATTCGCCGATGACGACGCTCATTTCGAGTTCTTGCGCCTGTTTGTAGGGAGCAATCAGCCGCAACATGGTTGTGTCGCCCGTCTGCGCCTCTATCGGCACCAGCGCACACGACACAATTTTGGGATTGGCGCGATGGCAGCCAGCGCAAACCGCCGCCCAAGCACACAGATACAAAATTTTTTTCATGGTAATTTTTGATTTATTGATTGCAATTTTATTCAATGCGAATCCATCGCCGTTGTTAGGCGTTTTTGCAGCGATTCTATTTCGGTTTCGGTGAGGCCGCACTCTTTCAAGTACTTGACAGCAGCGTTTTGCAGCGTAGGTCCTTGCAAATTCACTTGATAAAAGCCCAGCCCTTCCCAATCGATATTCGACACATCGATGGTGTTCCAATCGATAGCGGCGTAGTTTTGCAGTGCCTCCTCGTTGCACAAAAGCCAAATCATGCGGTCGATAGAGAGCGATTGGCGCAGTTGGTACGACGCGCCGTTGTCCTCGATTTTGTAGAAATTCAGCATGGTTATCATATAGTCGCGGCGCAACTCGTCGATGTCGGCACCGACCAACGCTTCGAGCAGCATCGACACAAACCCACAGCGATCTTTGCCCTCGTTGCAATGAATGAGATAGGGCGGCTCGTGGGCAATGATGAACCGCATGGCCGCACCAAGTTGCGTTTTGAAATCGTCGCAAAAAGTGTTGGCTATCATGCCGCAAGCGATGACTTGACCATTGTCGTAAAGCGCACGGCAATAGGTCGATGCGTAGCCCGCCGACGCCATGTAAACGGTCAATTTTTCGGGCGTATCGGCCAAATCAATCTCGGTACGAATGCCCGCCACGCACGCCAGACTGTCGGCCACGCGATAACGCCCTGCGTTGTTCACGCTGTTGAGCGGATTGCTGCTGCGGTAAAGCACGCCACGAGCCATGCCTGTGGTTGTAATCATGCGAAAATTGGCATACTCTTCGGCAGTTTCGCTGGGCTGGCGTTCGGTTTGGTACACCGACTTCATCAACTCGTAGGTCTGCCGATAGCCGCCTTTTTCCGTTATTTTCAGCACCACGCTGTCGCCCACATTTCCGCCGATGTAGTAGTGAAAATCGCCGTTGAGCATGCCAAAACCGTAGTCGTCGCCGCGCGCGTTGTAATCGACAAACGACGGCCCGAGAATCGCCACTTCGTTGAACGAACTCACATACGGCACATTGTGCAGCACAAGGCTATCGCCAATGGTTACCTCCATCAGGTCGGCATAGTCGAAGCCCACAGCCGCCATATCGGCAGGCGTAAAACTCGGAATGGGCTGTCCGTAGCCGTTCACCTCTACGATGACGCCCTCTATTCTACCCTGCTCCGCTGGCGCATCAATGGGCTGCTGCTTGTGGCAAGCCACGAGTAGAACGACCAAAATCGGGAGAAAACGAAATATGTACTTCATTGGTTGATTTTTTTTTGCTTGTCAATGCGTATAATTTTCGGGCAGTTCGGTGTGCCGTTTATTGTGCAAAGATAGCAAAATAATTGATAATTGACAATGAAAGGTTATAGGTGAGAGGTTATCGTTTATTGACAAAGACGATGACTTTTGGCTATGACTATGGCAAAGACCAAAGGCTTTTCCCATTCGGGGAAAACAGGGAAAGGGGCTACTAAAAGAATTTCAAATTGCGGCTTGCCGCATCACTTCTCACTGCTAACTACTCACTTGTTGTTGTACTGATTCATAGCGGTCTGTATGCCAGCCAGACAGAATGTGCGAATCATCTCCACGGCTTGTTCAAAGCGTGGCGCAAGCGTTTGGCGTTCGTCGGCGGAGAAGCGTCCCAGCACATAATCGACCTGCATGCCACGCGGGAAATCGTTGCCAATACCGAACCGCAACCGCGCATAAGCCTGTGTACCAAGTAGTTCCTGAATGCTTTTCAGCCCGTTGTGGCCGCCATCGCTGCCGCTCGGCTTCAGCCGCAGTGCGCCCACAGGCAGCGACAAGTCATCGACCACCACCAGCAGATTTTCCATCGGAATTTTCTCCTGCTGCAGCCAATAGCGCACTGCTTGCCCGCTCAAATTCATATAGGTCGAAGGTTTGAGCAGCACCAACTGGCGACCACGCAGCCGACATTCGGCCACATCGCCGTAGCGGCGCGTTTCAAAAACAGCATTGGACGCTTCGGCAAAAGCGTCCAATGTGTCGAAACCGATGTTGTGGCGGGTGTGTTCGTATTCCGAACCGATGTTGCCCAAGCCAACAATCAGGTATTTCATCGTTCAGTCGTTTACGCTTTCTCGGCGGCGGCAGCAGCAGCGGCCGAACCCATAGCGGCACGCGTCAGTTTCACGCTGCACACAACGCTCTGCAAACCATTGAGCAGTTCGAGATTGTCGAAATGCAGGTCTTTCACCTGTATGGTTTTACCAAGTTCGAGGTTGTCGATGTTGATAATGAGTTTCTCTGGAACATCGGCGGCAAGGGCTTTCACACGCAGTTTGCGCATTTCGAGCGAAAGTTTACCACCAGCGCGCACGCCAACAGCGTGTCCTTCGAGTTTGACTGGCACTTCCATCACCACTGGTTTGCCATCGACCACTTGCAGGAAATCGATGTGAAGCACGCATTCCGACACTGGGTGGAACTGAATCTCTTTCATCACGGCGTTCACTTTTTCGCCGTTCACATCGAGTTCTACCAAGAAAATCTCGGGCGTGTAAATCAGTTTGCGTACAGCCGATTCGGTTACCGAAAAGTGTACATTTTTGCCTGCACCGTAGAGTTCGCATGGAATCAATCCTTGCGTGCGGAGTGCTTTGGTAGCCTTGCGGCCGAGGTCGGTGCGCATTGCACCATTCAACACAAATGTTTTCATTGCTAATTTTTTAGTGTGTTACTCAAAATTCAAGCATTTTGGGGCTTGATTTCCCATCACACGGATGCTCCGTGAAAAGCGGCGCAAAGGTACAAAAATAAATTGAGATGTGCAATACATACGCCATTTTTTGTTCATTTTTGGAGCATACCGAGAAAAAAACGCAATTTTTAGACCAATTTCATACCAATTATATGTGCCCAATCAGTGCCATTATTTTGGGCTTTTCGTCGCTTGCTTGCTTTTGGGTTGTTGCCACTTTGCAATTTTTTTCGTAACTTTGCACACCAATTAGCAGATAATTCGCTACATGAAACGGATACGCAACTTTTGCATTATTGCGCACATCGACCACGGCAAAAGCACACTAGCCGACCGCCTGCTCGAATATACTAAAACGGTGGCAGCCAAGGACTTACAAGCGCAGGTGCTGGACGATATGGACCTCGAGCGTGAGCGTGGCATCACCATCAAAAGCCACGCCATACAGATGAAATATACCCACAACGGCGAAGAATACACGCTGAATCTGATTGATACGCCAGGGCATGTCGATTTTTCGTACGAGGTGAGCCGCTCCATAGCCGCTTGCGAAGGCGCACTGCTGGTGGTGGACGCATCGCAAGGCGTGCAAGCGCAGACTATCAGCAACCTCTACATGGCCATCGAGCATAATCTCGAGATAATTCCCGTGATGAACAAATGCGATATGGAGAGCGCAATGCCCGACACGGTGGAGGACGAAATTGTGGACTTGCTCGGCTGCAAACGCGAGGAGATAATTCGTGCCAGCGGCAAAACAGGCTTGGGCGTAGAGGCAATTCTCGATGCAATAGTGGAGCGCATTCCTGCACCGCAAGGCGACCCCGACGCACCACTGCAATGCCTTATTTTCGATTCGGTGTTCAACAGTTTTCGCGGCATTATCGCCTATTTCAAAGTGGTGAACGGCACGCTGCGCACAGGCGACGATGTAAAATTTTTCAACACGGGTCGCCAATACGATGCCGACGAAATTGGTGTGCTGAAACTGGAAATGCAGCCTTGCAACGAACTGAAAGCGGGCAATGTGGGCTACATCATCAGCGGCATCAAAACATCGAGCGAAGTGAAGGTGGGCGACACCATCACGCATGTGAGCAGGCCTTGCACCGAAGCCATTGCGGGATTCGAAGAGGTGAAGCCGATGGTTTTTGCGGGTGTCTATCCGATTGAAACAGAAGATTACGAAAATCTGCGATCGAGCCTCGAAAAGTTGCAACTAAACGACGCTTCGCTCACCTTTACGCCCGAAAGTTCGGTGGCACTTGGCTTCGGCTTTCGCTGCGGATTTCTGGGACTGCTCCACATGGAGATTGTGCAGGAGCGGCTCGACCGCGAGTTCGATATGGATGTGATAACCACCGTGCCGAATGTTTCCTACTTGGTTTACGACAAGCACGGCAAAGAGATTGAGGTGCACAATCCAGCGGGAATGCCTGATGTGGCGGTTATCGACCACATCGAAGAGCCGTACATTCGCGCCTCCATAATCACCGCCACCAACTACATCGGGCCGATAATGACGCTCTGTCTTGGCAAACGCGGCGAGTTGGTGAAACAGGAGTTTATCTCGGGCAACCGCGTAGAGATTCAGTTCGACCTGCCGTTGGGCGAGATTGTGATAGATTTTTACGACAAACTGAAGTCGATTTCGAAGGGTTACGCCTCGTTCGACTACCACGCCAACGGCTTCCGCCCATCGAAATTAGTAAAACTCGATATTCTGCTCAACGGCGAGCAGGTCGATGCACTTTCGACGCTCACGCATCAGGACAATGCGGTCGATTTTGGGCGGCGTATGTGCGAAAAACTGAAAGATTTACTGCCGCGCCAGCAGTTCGACATCGCCATTCAGGCCGCCATCGGTGCAAAAATCATCGCACGCGAAACTGTGAAACAGGTGCGCAAAGATGTTACCGCCAAATGTTACGGCGGCGATGTATCGCGCAAACGCAAACTGCTCGAAAAACAGAAACGCGGCAAAAAACGCATGAAACAGATCGGCAATGTCGAAGTGCCACAAAAGGCGTTTCTCGCAGTGCTGAAGTTGGATTAAAAATTATTTGAAGATTTGAAAATTTGAAGATTTGAAAATTGAGGTTCCCACAACCAACTGCAGTTGGTTGCTATTACCGAGATATTATTCATTATTCATTATTTATTGTTAATTTTAACATGAAAAGATTGCTTGCACCATCGCTTTTGTCGGCAAATTTTGGCAATTTGGAGCGCGACATCGCCCTTATCAACCGCAGCGAGGCCGACTGGCTGCACATCGATGTGATGGACGGCGTGTTTGTACCAAACATTTCGTTCGGATTTCCTGTGCTGAAATTTGTGAAAGAACTCAGCCAAAAGCCGCTCGATGTGCATCTGATGATTGTAGAACCCGATAAATTTGTGAACGAGGTGAAAGCCACTGGTGCTATGACTATGAATGTGCATTACGAAGCCTGCACGCACCTGCACCGCACTGTGCAGCGCATACACGCCGCCGACATGCAGGCCGCCGTTACGCTCAATCCGCACACGCCCGTGGAGCTGCTCGAAGACATTATCGATGATGTGGAGATGGTGCTGCTGATGTCGGTAAATCCAGGCTTTGGCGGACAGAAATTCATCGAAAACACCTACGCCAAAATAGCGCGACTTCGTGCTATGATCGAACGCCACCACGCACACGCGCTCATTCAAGTCGATGGCGGTGTGAACCTCGACAATGCGCACAAACTCTACGCCGCTGGTGCCGACTGTTTAGTGGCTGGCAATGCCGTGTTTGGTGCCGCCGATATGGTCGAAACCATCGCCAAACTGAAAGAGTAATAAGATTTCTGGTTTCTAATTTCTAGTTTCTGGTTTCTCAAAATTGCTGGCGCAATTTTTGTTTCTAAGTTTCTAGTTATAGCCCCTTTCCCCGTTTTCCCCGGAGGGGAAAAGCCTTTGGCCTTTATTCTATTTTCTATAAACGCTAACCTATAACCGCTAACCTTTCATTGTCAATTGTCAATTATCCATTATCAATTTTCTTGCTACTTGCTACTCACATCTTGCTACTATGATTGAAATTCGAGAGGTAAAAAATAGACGCGATTTGCGCCGTTTTGTGCAGTTTGGCATCGACCTGTACGACGACGAGCCGAACTACTGTCCGCCGCTGGTGTTCGACGAGATAAATTCGTTCAATACCAAGAAAAATCCTGCGTTGGAACTGTGCGAGTTTGCGCTCTTTTTGGCCTACGATGCCGACAAAATCGTTGGGCGTGTGGCGGCGATAATCAACCACCGCGCCAACGAACGCTGGGGCTACAAGCACGCGCGCTTCGGTTGGATCGATTTTGTGGACAATCTCGAAGTGTCGCGCGCACTGCTGCAAACGGTCTGCGACTGGGGCAAAGCCAAAGGCATGGAGGCAATCAATGGGCCTGTGGGCTTCACCGATTGGGACAAAGAGGGCTGCCTCATCGAAGGTTTCGAGTACGATTCGCCCATGGCAAGCCTGTTCAACTACCCTTACTACGAAAAACATTTCGAGGCTTTCGGGCTGAAAAAAGAGGCCGATTGGATAGAATTTCGCGTGTTCATTCCTAACGAAATTCCCCAAAAGATGGCGCGCGTGGCCAAACTCGCCATCGAACGCTACGGCGTGAAAGTGGAGAAATTCCACTCGGCACGCCAACTGATGCGGCGCTTCCCGAACTACGAATACATGGATGTGCTGAACGATGCCTACACGCCGCTCTACAACTACCAACCGATGAGCGAACGCCAAAAACGCTACTACGCCGAGATGTATTTTCCGCTGCTGAACTACGATTTTGTAACCATCATCACCAATGCGCAGGGCGAAATTGTGGGCGTGGGCGTAGGAATGCCCGACATATCGCCAGCACTGCGCCGCTGCCGTGGAAAACTCTTCCCATTCGGTTGGTATCACATACTCAAAATGCTGAAAGCCAAGCAGATGGAGGTGTTCGACCTACTGCTCATTGCTGTGCGCCCCGACTGGCAAAATCGCGGTATCAACGCCCTGTTTTTCTACGACCAAGTGCACTATTTCCACAAATATGGCATCAAATACGCCGAAACCACCTCGATACTCGAAACCAACCGCAAAAATCTGGCGAATTGGGAGTATTTCGACACGCTGCAACACAAACGCCGCCGCGCCTACATCAAACCGATAGAGTAAAGCGTTTGCTAAAATCCGAATAAAAAAAGGGGCAGCCAAATTGGTTGTCCCTTTTCCGTTGCCGAAATCTGTTCGCCTCAATCTTCTTGCTCGTAGTAGTAGGAGTAGTCGATTCCTTTCATAAATGTTTCGCGATCCGAAATTTTGGCGGTCAGTGCGGCCTCGATTAGGCGTTTTATCTGTTCGGCGTTGGTTACGCTGTGTGTCATGGCTTCGAGGTACTCTCTTTTGCCGATTTTGCTCCAATCGACACAGCGTTGCAGCGTGCGTTTCAGCATCAAATCGAGCCAAATGCGTGTGGCGCGCCCATTGCCCTCGCGAAAAGGGTGAGCGATATTCATCTCCACATATTTGTCGATGATTTGCCCAAAAGTGGTTTCGGGCATCTGCTCGATTTCCGCCAGAGTTTGCGGCAAAAATTGCGCCATCGCAAACTGAAACCCACCTTTTGCAATGTTTACGGTGCGAATTTGCCCAGCAAAATCGTACAATCCGCCAAACAGATAGGCATGAATTTGTTGCAGTCCGCGCACCGTTCCAACCTCGATATTGTCGAGGAGCGAACTCTCGAACAGCGCATACGCCTTCGAGCGACTTTTGCCATCGAGCGATTCGTCGCTATTGGTGAACCACGCCACAAAATGCGCCGACTTGTTGTTCGGGAAACACTTTGCCAAAGCCAAAACGCCATCGCTGTCGAGAACATTCGTAAGACGAATTTTACCGTCTGGCGACATCATTTTCAACTGGGTAGTGTTGCTACCCAGTTCACTACCCTCTTTTTTCAGTTTCGCTTTCAGATATTTCCAATAGTTGCGATTTTTCGTGTAATCGTCTTGGTTGTTCAGCACACCAACGATATCGAGCACCGAAAACCACCAGCGTGCCGAAGGTTCGTCCCACACGGCACGCACTTCGCGGTCGCCAAAAAATCGTATGGAAATTTTCTGTGTCATAACTCTTATTTAGACTCAGTCTAAATAAAGGGGACTTCTATAAAATCCCCTAAATTTTCAGGCAAAAATCATTTGTCGCCCATCGAAATGAGGAATTCCTCGTTGTTTTCGGTGCGTTCGAGGCGTTCTTTCAAAAATTCCATCGCTTCGGTGGAGTTCATATCGGCCAAATAGTTGCGCAAAATCCACATTTTGTTCAGCGTAAATTCGTCTTGCAACAGGTCGTCGCGGCGCGTGCTCGACGCCATAATGTCCACCGCTGGGAACACGCGCTTGTTGGCCAGTTTGCGGTCGAGTTGTAACTCCATATTGCCCGTTCCTTTGAACTCCTCGAAAATCACATCGTCCATTTTCGAGCCAGTGTCGGTCAAAGCCGTGGCGATGATAGTGAGCGAGCCGCCGTTTTCGATGTTGCGTGCCGCGCCAAAAAAGCGTTTGGGTTTGTGCAGCGCATTGGCATCGACACCGCCCGACAGCACCTTACCCGAAGCGGGTTGCGCCGTGTTGTAGGCGCGCGCCAAACGGGTTATCGAGTCGAGCAAAATCACCACATCGTGGCCACATTCGGCCAAGCGTTTGGCTTTTTCGTGCACCATGCTCGACACTTTCACATGATGGTCGGCCGACTCGTCGAAAGTGGAAGCCACCACCTCGGCATCGACGCTGCGCGCCATATCGGTAACCTCTTCGGGACGCTCGTCGATGAGCAGAATTATCATGTAAACTTCGGGATTGTTGGTGAGAATGGCGTTTGCTAACTCTTTGAGCAACACCGTTTTACCAGTTTTTGGCTGGGCCACAATCAGACCGCGTTGCCCTTTGCCGATGGGTGCAAACATATCGACCACGCGCACCGAAAGCGAGTCGTTTTTGCCTGTGGTCAGTTTGAATTTTTCGTCGGGGAAAAGTGGCGTCAGATGCTCGAAAGGCACACGGTCGCGTACCAATTCGGGCGAATAACCGTTGATTTTTGTAACACGCACCAGCGGAAAATACTTTTCGCCCTCTTTCGGCGGACGAATCGGTCCTTCGACCGTGTCGCCAGTCTTTAGACCGAACAGTTTTATCTGCGACTGCGAAACATAAATATCGTCGGGCGACGAGAGGTAGTTGTAGTCGGGCGAGCGCAAAAATCCGTAGCCGTCGGGCATAATTTCGAGTGCGCCCGTGCCAATCAAAATATCGTCGAACTCGTACGGTTTCTCGCCGTTTTCGAGTGCACTGTTTTTGTTGTTCTGATTTTTCTGCTTCTCTTGTTTGTCTTGTTTTTCCTGCTTGTCGTTCTTTTTCTGTTTTTGCGATTTTTCGGCGGCAGGCGCAGCCTCTTCGTGCGGTACGGCAACTACTTCTGGCTCTTTTTTCGGCTCAATAGGAGCGGCTGGTTGCGGTTCGACAGGGCGTTCAGTAGGTTTTTCGGCTGGTTTTTCAGCAAGATTTTCTTTTGCCACTGGGGCTGGTTCCGCTTTTTTCGCTGCGATGGGCTGCGGCTGCGGTTTTTGTTGCTGTTTTTGTTTGGTTTTGTGCTTGTTCGACTTTGCTGTGTCGTTCATCACTATTTTCACATCGCTCGATTTGTCGCCTTGCGCCACCATTTCGGTCGTCGCCACTTTTTTCTGACCGCCAATGCGTTGCCGCCGCCGCGGTTGCGGTTTTTCGGGCATTTGCGCCGCCTTTGTAATCGCCTGCTGGTCGAGAATGGCATATTTGAGTGCCTGCGTGTCGAGCGAATCGGCTTTTTTGATACCAAGATCTTTCGCAATCGACAACAGTTCGTCTTGCGATTTTTCTTCTAATTGCAAAATGTTGTACATAAAAAAGGAAAAATTGTTGTTGTGTAGAAACCCGCCACGACACAGCGAAAGCCGATTGGTCGCCTATGGGTAAAGTTTGTTTTAGGGGACTTCTATAAATTCCCCTTTTCGCAATGAATTGAATAGATAGTGTCTTTCTGAATAGTTTTGTGCGCTTTTTGTTTTTGAACTGCATCTGTTTGACTTTCACTCAATTACAATGCACCGCATTGCGCTTTCGTTCAAGCCCAACATCTGCTATCTCAAAAATCAAAAATCACTACAAGGCAATTTATAGAAATCCCCTAGGACTTCCGCAAAGGAAATTTTTGCTTGTCTTGTTTCGACGCTGCAAAGATAGCATTTTTTTTGCAAACAAAAAAACGCGCGTGAAAAGTGTATAGAGTGTAAAAGTAGGGACGCGGCATGCCACACCCGAAAAGTTTAGAGGTTAGAGGTTATCTTTTATAGACTAAGACTTTTGACTAAAACAAAGACGCATGCTTTTCTCCCTTCGGGGGAAACGAGAAAGGGGGCTACTGCCAAGACAACAGCAGAGCCCCTCAATCCCCCAAGGGGGAAGATTTGGAATAATTTGGAGATTAGATAATGAGATATTAAGAAGTCTATGTTCTATCTTCTATGCTCTTAAAATCTATTCTTGCGACTTGCTTCTTGCTACTTGCTACTAACAACCACTTTCTGCGCTTTGTCGCCGAGTTTCACGATGTAAACGCCATTCAGTTGACCGTTCATTTCGGTAACATTCTGACCTGTGAGTGTGAAAATCTGGAAATTTTGTGTGCAGATTACACGGCCGTTTTCGGTGTAGATGACTATGCTTTCTGCTGGTTGTAGTACTGTAACAGGCGAACTAACCTCGCGCACCAGACGGACTGATTGCCCATTGCAGAGATCGGCACTGAACATGTTCGTGCCGTTCGAGAGGAAAGATAGGTAGTTCGCGTAGTCCGAGCCAGCCACCGTGGCAGACCAATAGTTGCCGTAGGTCTGCACATCTTTCATATCCGACCCGCTGCGGTAGGCCGAAGCAGGCAAGAAGACCGCCCCTGCGGCTTCGAGTTTCTGCCATTGGGCGAATGTAAATGTCTGGTAAGTGGCGTAGGCTTCTGCATCATAACTATCGGAAAAACCGCTCTTGAATGCCACACCTTCGGGGAGTACCCAACTATCGGGCAAGAGAATTAAACCGTTGGCATATTGCGACCCATCGCCGTTGAGATGAATGCGAACGATGCCTTTCAAGTTGCTTGCATTGGTGCGGTTGTTGAGCAGGTATTCCCACTCATCTTTTGTGAGTGTGCGGTAGGTATTGGCAGCACTTGTGCCGATAGCGTTCGTACCCCAATCTGCAAAACTGCCAGCGTAGTCGGAGATGGTTTTTGAGGTACTGATGCCCCACTTTGCAGAACCTGTGCGACCGCTCCAACCGAAGAGGTCAATTTTGTCGGCGAGTTTATTGTCGCTTACATTGGCGCTGCCAATCATCTCCGTCTGGAACTCGGCAAATGCCCAAGTGTAGGTGCTGGTGGTAACACCAGAGCATTGCAAATTGCCTTGCGAAAAATAGACTTGCTTACCAGCAGAAAGCGTGAACGCGGTGGGCGTAAAGGCAGAAGTTGCTTTCTCTAGCACGGCACTAACGGTAACCTCGCCCGCAGGCATCATGAAGGTGTATTGGTAGGAAGTGCCGGCTACAGCGGTGGTCTCGACAGGTGTTGTGCCTTGCAGGACGGTGATTGTCTTCGGAATATAGTAGGCCTTGTTGCTCGAAACGGTGAGCGTAACCGTTTCGCCCGCTGGCGAAGCAGTAGTGTTGGCTGTGAGCGTGCCATGGTCGGGTGCAGCCAGCGTAATGTTGTATTTAATGTCTTTCACCAGACGAACTGCTTGCCCTCTGAGGCGGTCATGATTATAGTCAAATCTCGATCCGCGCGGGTCAAAGTACAGGTTGCTTGCATAGGATTTGAGCGTAGGCGAAGGCGTAGCAGACCAATAGTAGCCACTTTCCTGCACAAAATTTATATCCGTCCCAAAGCGCAACCCCGAAGCAGGCAAAAATACGGCACCTTTGGCTTCGAGTTTTTGCCATTGGTCGAGTGTGAAGGATTGATGTCTAGTGTAATAGACTTCGTCACTACCATTTTCAAAACCGCTCTCGAAATTTACCCCTTCTGGGTCAGTCCAATCATCGGGCAACAAAATAAGCCCATTGACATACTCTGTAGTACTCAATTTGATATGGGCAATGCCTTTCTTTTTATCTGCATCGGTGCGAGAATTTAGTAGGTAGTTCCACTCATCGGCAGTGAGCGTACGGTAGGTATTTGGCGCATTGTTGCTGATGGTTTTCTGACCCCAATCTATGAATGAACCCCAGTAATCAGTTGGATTTTTAGAGGTGTTGATGCCCCAAAATGCCGAAGATTCAGAAGCGCTCCAACCGAAGAGGTCAATTTTGTCGGCAAAACAAGTACAATCGCCTGATTCACAGGCATAACTGCACGACGCTGTACCACTAGCCACATTGGCTGTACCGATCATATCGTATTGGTTTTCGGCAAACGCCCAAGTGTAGTTGCCTTTGGGAATGCCAGAGCATTGCAAATTGCCCTGCGAAAAAAGGACTTGCTTGCCACCAGCAGAAACCGTAAATTTGGCAGGCGTGAATGCAGCCCAAAGTGCGGCAGTGGCACAAAATGCCAAGCAGAGAGAGAGTAATCGTTTCATAATCTGTTGGTTTTTAATGTTTTTTTCTTCTATTTTGCGACAAAGATAGTGCCTCTTTTTGAACTATGCAACTTTTTTTACAAAGAAAAAATAAATTTATTGCGTTAAAAAGTGCAAAAAAAGTAGGAAGATCCAGACAAATAATCTTACTCGCAAAAGGCATACGCGTGGGCGTTCCTCGCCGACGAGGCGCGATTCATCGCCCAATTCGATCGGAATTTTCTATAAATCGATAGCCTAAAACGACAAAAGGCCGACTGAAAATCGGCCTCAAATCGTTGTCGAGCGGCAAACTCTACTCTATTTTTTGGGCTTGTAATTTGCGTTCAGATACGCCACAATGTCGGGCGTAATGTCGAGCGTTGGCGACATATACAGCACATTGTCGTTGAGCGAACTGGTCGCCAAAATCAGTTGGAACTTGCCATCTTTGTTCAAGGCGGCAATGGCAGCGTTGATGCTGTCGCGCAGGCGAATGTTGTAGGCCTGCTGCTCCTCCAAAATGTCCTGCGTCAGTTTTTGGTCAAGTGCCTGCAAATCAGCCTCTTTCTGTTGCAAACGACGCCCTTCTTGCTCGGCGCGCTCGCGGCTCAAAAAGGCGTTATTTTCCAATTTGCGCTGAAAATCGACCATCTCGTTTTGCAGTTTTCGTGCTTTTTCGTTCACATTCAGGCGCGCATCTTCCTGTTTTTTCGTCAGTTTTTCGCGCAATTCTACCGCCAGCGTGTATTGCGAAAAGATGGAATCGCCATTGACCACCGCCACAGGAATCGCCCCTTCGATGGGTTCAAGGCGTTCGGGGGCTGCTTTTTCGTTCGATTTCGAGCAAGCCGCCAACAACAGGGCAGCCGAGGCAAACATTAGGATTTTTTTCATTCTGATTCTATTTTTTGTTGATTTTGTTCTTTGGTTTTCGCACTTTTTTGCGCCTCTCTGTCCTGCGATGTGGCACACGAAATACCACGATCGCGCATGGCTTTGCTGCCGCCAATGTGGATATTTGGGAATCGACCGCCTTTCACAAAAAAGACCCGAACGCCCAAAAACAGCACCGCCACGCCAACGATGATTAATGTTGCAAAAAATAGTTGCGCCATAATTTTCTTGTGCAAAGGTAAAAAATAATCTTCGGTCGGCGTGCTAAAACGGAGAAAAAAGTTAATTTTGTGCAAAATTTTAACATTTATTTAGATTTTTGCACCCATTTTTTTGCTATTTTTGCAACAAAATAATCAGAAATCACTATGGAAATTACCGAATTGAAACCGACTGCGCTTTGGCGCATTTTCGCCGACATCTGCCGAGTGCCGCGCCCATCGAAACGCGAAGGGCAAATCATCGCTTGGTTGCAAAAGTTTGGGCAAGAACACGGCATCGAAACCGAAACCGACGCTGCGGGCAATGTGCTGATGCGCAAAGCCGCCACAGCGGGCTACGAATCGCACCCCGCCATCGTGCTGCAAGCGCACATGGATATGGTGTGCGAAAAAAATGGCGACACGCAGCACGATTTCGACTGCGACCCGATTGAGCCGTACATCGACAATGGCTGGGTGAAGGCGCGCGGCACTACGCTCGGTGCCGACAATGGCATTGGTGTGGCGGCGGCGTTGGCCGTTCTCACATCGCCCGAAGTGAAGCACGGCCCCATCGAGTGCCTGTTCACAGTCGATGAAGAGACTGGGCTGACGGGCGCATTTGCGTTGGCCGACAACGCTTTGCACGGCACGATGTTGCTCAACCTCGATTCGGAGGACGACGGCGAATTTTTTGTTGGTTGTGCTGGCGGCATCGACACCACCGCCACGCTCCGCTACACGCCCGAAAGCGCACCCGATGGACGCTTCTATTTCCGCCTGACGGTGAAAGGTTTGGCGGGCGGCCACAGCGGCGACGACATCGAGAAAGGACACGGCAACGCCATCAAAATTCTGACACGCTTTTTGTGGCAAACGGCGCACGAAACCGATTTGACGCTCGCCACGATAGATGGCGGCAATCTGCGCAACGCCATTGCGCGCGAAGCCACTGCCATAGCCGCTGTGCCGATGGATTACAAAGAGACGCTGCGCGTGAATTTGAACCGTTTTGCAGCCGATGTTGAGGCAGAATTGGCTGCCACAGAGCCAAATCTGAAAATCGACCTTGAATCGGCACAAAAGCCAGCGACTGTTATCGACCAAAAGAGTGCCAATCGCTTGATAGCCGCGCTCTACGCCTGTCCGCACGGCGTGCTGCGTATGTGCGACGACATTCCCGGACTGGTCGAAACTTCGACCAATTTGGCATCGGTGAAAATGCCGAGCGACAACGAAATTCTCATCACCACGAGCCAACGCAGTTCGGTAGAATCGGCCAAACACGATGCCGCGCGCATGGTCGAAAGTGTGTTTGTGCTGGCTGGTGCGGCGGTTACCCACGGCGACGGCTATCCAGGCTGGAAACCGAATCCACATTCGCCGTTGGCCACACTCACCGCAGCGACCTACGAGCGACTTTTTGGTCAGAAAGCAAAAATACGCGCCATACACGCTGGCTTGGAGTGCGGCTTGTTCAGCGAAAAATATCCGCATTTAGATATGGTGTCGATGGGACCGACGATGCGCGGTGTGCATTCGCCCGACGAACGGCTCGAAATTGCGGCTACCGAGCGTTTTTGGCAACTGCTTGTCGCCATTTTGGAGGCATTGTAACGCAATTTTTTCGTCGAAAAAAAATGGGCGTGGAGCGTTATCGTTTCACGCTCAATTTCATCTGTGCGTTCTGCTCTATTTTTTGCTGATCGAGCAGATGGCGCAGCACCTGCATCACATCGGCTTCGGGGCGGTCGATTTTCTGCACAAGCGCATAAACAGGCTGCGGTTCGGCAACAAGTTCGGTGGTTACGAGTTGCTCAATTTCGGCAAACTGCTTCATTTTTAGTTCCGACGACCGCTGCGCAATGCAGGTGTCGCACTGGCCGCAACGGTGCGCACTCGTTTCGCCGAAATAGTCGAGCAACAGTTGGCTGCGGCAGAGGTCAGTTTCGTTGGCGTAGCGCAACACCGCCTCGATGCGGCGCACATAGCGTGCGCGGCGGTCTTCGTAAACCTCGCGTGGCAGCACAAGGCGCGCGCTGTCGATGCGTGCCTGCGTGTAGATGAGCAGCGGCGTTTTTTTGAACGGCACATACTTCACAATGCCGTTTTGCGCCAGCGCACAGAGTTGGTCGTACACCTGCTGGCGCGTCCAACCGAGCCGTTGCGCAATCACATCTTCGTTGATATGCACCATATCGGCAAAAACGCCTGTGTATGAGCGCAATAGCACCTCGATGAGTTGGTCAGCGGCAGCATTTTTCATGCGAAAATTGTAGAGTTGGTCGCGCAACACGGTGAACATCAGTTTCGATGGGTTGTCGAGTTCTTCGGTAACCTCGATATAGCCCGCCAACTGTAACATTTTCAGCGCGTTATAGGTCGGATTGAGCGGCAAATGGCACTCGAGGCAAAACTGCTGCGGATTGATGGGAAAAACCGCCTCGAAGCCCGACCCGATGCCCACTTTGTAGTAGTCGGCCAGCGTTTGATACACCTTGGCGATGTAGGCTTTGTCGGGAAATTCGTCGCTGATGCGTTTTTTGAGTTTCGTTTCGTCGGTTTTGTTGTAGAGCAGCACAGCGTAAGCGCGTTTTTCGTCGCGTCCAGCGCGCCCCGCCTCCTGAAAATAGGCTTCGAGCGTGTCGGGTAGGTCGATGTGAATCACGGTGCGCACATCGGGTTTGTCGATGCCCATGCCAAAAGCGTTGGTCGAAACGATAACACGGCACGCACCCGTTTTCCACGCCTGCTGTTTGCTGTCCTTCTCCTCGTCCGAAAGTCCAGCGTGGTAGTAGTCGGAACTGATGTCGTGCTCCAACAGAAAATCGGAAATCTCCTTGGTGCGTTTGCGACTGCGCACATAGACCACCGATGTGCCAGGCACGCGGCGCAAAATGTGGAGCAGTTGCTCGAGTTTGTCCTCGACATTGCGCACGACATAGGTCAGATTTTTGCGCTCAAAACTTTTGCGAAACACATTTTTTTCAGCAAAATGCAGCCGCTCCTGAATGTCGTCGACCACTTCGGGCGTGGCGGTGGCCGTGAGTGCCAGCACAGGCACGCCGGGCAAATGTTCGCGTATGTCGGCAATTTTCAGATACGATGGCCGAAAATCGTAGCCCCACTGCGAAATACAGTGCGATTCATCGACCGCTATCATACTGATTTTCAGAAATTTGAGCCGCTTTTGGAACAGTTCCGTGCCTAATCGTTCGGGCGAAACATAGAGAAATTTGTAGTCGCCAAGTTCGCAATTTTCGAATGCCGTCATGATTTCGGCTTGCGACATACCCGAATAGATGGCGGTGGCCTTCACGCCGCGTGTGCGCAGGTTTTCCACTTGGTCTTTCATCAGCGCAATGAGCGGCGTAACCACGATGCAAACGCCCTCCATCGCCAGCGCAGGCACTTGGAATGTGATGGATTTGCCGCCGCCCGTAGGCATCAGCCCGAGCGTATCGCGCCCACTGCCCACCGACTCGATAATGTCGAGTTGCAACGGCCGAAAATCGTCGTAACCCCAGTAGCGTTTCAGTATATCGTGGTAAATCGACATGGCGGCACTCCCCTCTCAAACAAAAAACAAAGATAACTCTTTTTTCGGCGCAAGACAAGTTTAGAGCGAAAAAATTTGGTCTATAGCCAAAAAAACTGCCGTATCGCTACGACAGTTTGGTGGTTTAGTACGGATTTTTCAAAAAACTACTAATACTCCAACACG
This sequence comes from Acutalibacteraceae bacterium, assembly GCA_963659365.1. Lineage (GTDB taxonomy): Bacteria > Bacteroidota > Bacteroidia > Bacteroidales > Paludibacteraceae > W0P28-013. The sequence goes on from CAVKTI010000030.1 coordinate 26,885, forward strand.
GCGGCGTTCATAAAGTCGTTGAAGGGCTTTAGGGTGCGGCATACGGGCAGTAGATTGTCGAGAAAATCGGGCGCGCACACCTCGTCGTCCGACAGGCGGTGCTCCACCAAAAAGGTTTTGAAGCGCAGATAGTCGGCGGCTGGCGATTCGGCACTGAAGCCCTGCGCAACGCCCACGAAGCCATTGTGCGTGTGCAAAGCGGCTTGGAGAGCGACCTTTCGGGCGATTTGCTGGCGCAAGATTTGCGCGAATGCCTCAATTATTTAGGCGAAATCACGGGGCAAATCACCTCCGACAAAGTCCTCGGCAACATTTTCGCACACTTTTGTATCGGGAAATAAACGATTCATCAAAATCAAGTAAAAAATATTCTTTTTTCCTCCGCCAACTAAACGAAATTGTCATCAAAAACATAAGAATACCTGCATTGCCCTCTACCGAGAATAACATCCTTTCACTAATCGCTTCGAACTGGTATTTGCAGAATAGAAAATTCGCTATAATGCTATAATTGTGTGGTTGGTTAATTTCAACAAATATAGTAAATGTTGATGGTTATTAGCAAATTTTGTGAAATGTCAATGTTTAGTGCTGATTTTATGAAATTTCTGCATGATAACTTATAAAAAAACACTATCTTTGTTGTTTTAGAAAATACCGAAGCAGTAGTGTACTACCAACGAGATTATGATTGCGACATAACATAAAAGAAAACATTATGAACACCGCTCAATACAATCATCTTTTCTCCTTTATATGGAACATCGCGAATG
>CAVKTI010000031.1:0-27212 GCA_963659365.1 Acutalibacteraceae bacterium
CTTGGGATATAGAGAACTTCTCGTTCAACACTTCCATTCCTGCTTTCATGATTGCGCAGAACGAACTGCAGGCTCTGCACTGCACGAAGAAAAGCGTACTGGAGGTGTTCGCTGTGCTGTTAGCCCCCTACGCACCACATATTGCCGAGGAGGCATGGCACCGCTGTGGACACGACACGACCGTGTGCGATGCCCAATGGCCAGAATGCAACGAGGCGTACTTGATAGAGAACACGCAGAAATACCCCGTGCAGTTCAACGGAAAAGTGCGTTTCACGATAGAGGTAGCCAAAGACACTCCGCGTGAAGAGGTAGAGCGTATAGCCCTCGCCGACCCGCAAACAGCGAAATTCCTCGCCGGCGGCACGCCAAAGAAAGTCATCGTAGTACCCGGTCGAATTGTGAATATCGTGCTGTAAAAACATCAAACCAACTGACTTCCAGTGGTTTAGTTAAATTCTGGCGGTGCTTTGGAACGCGAATAATTCATAATTCTTAATTGTTAATTGAATAAAAACCCCTCCCCTGCTTGCGCAGGTACTCCCCTTGAAAAGGGGAGAGGACTATACCAACTTGGACGCGTACCTGTCCCCTTTGCAAGGGGACGAGAAAAACGATAGTTTTTCGGGCGGGGTTGGAAAATAATTCAATGAATCAATAATACAATAATTCAATTGCCTTTCCCCCTTCGGGGGAAATGGGAAAGGGGGCTACTGCCGAAACAATGAATAATTAACAATGAAAAATGAATAATAATTCCAAATAACCAAATAAACAACTCCTCAAATCAAAAACAAACGAATTCCTAAAAATACGCTTTTTTCGTACATTTGCAAAAAACAAACACACCACCCGCCATGCCCTCCAATCCATTCGTTACAGCATACATCAAGGAACTCGACCGGCTCTACCTCACAGGGCTGACTACCGAACACTCTTTCCGCCCTGCGCTGCAGAAACTGCTGGAGCAAGTCTGCGAATGCACCGTGGTCAACGAGCAGAGCCATATCGACTGCGGCGCGCCCGACCTTACGCTGCTGCGCAACAACCTGCCTCTGGCGTTTGTGGAGGCGAAAAACCTCGAGGACGGCGACCTCGACGGACGGCGCAAAAACAAAGAGCAGTTCGACCGCTATAAGTCATCGCTCGATACGGTTATCTTCACCGACTACCTCGACTTCAAACTCTACCGACACGGCGAGTGGGTGATGTCCGTCCACTTGGCGGAGATACAGGGCAAACACATCTGCCTCTGCGACGAGGCAGGTCTGCTCGAAATGCTCGCTATCGTGCGCCAGCAGACCCCGCAGCACATCACATCGGCAAGCCGCTTGGCGCAACTGATGGCCGCCAAAGCACGCCTGCTGCGCGACATCATCGCCACGGCCATCTGCAACGACGAGCAGAACGGACGCACACCCTACGACTCCGAACTGCTGGGCTACATGCACTCGTTCCAAGAGGTGCTGCTCCACGACATCACGCCCAAGACTTTTGCCGACATCTACGCGCAGACCATCGCCTACGGCATGTTTGCCGCACGCCTGCACGACAATACGCCCGACACCTTTACCCGCGACGAAGCCGCCAAACTCATTCCGAAGACCAATCCTTTCTTGCGCAAGGTTTTCCACGAGATAGCGGGCTACGACCTCGACGAGCGCATCGCTTGGATAGTTGATGACCTTGTAGCCGTGTTTGCCGCCACCGACATCGAGAAGATTATGCAGGGCTTCGGCAAAAACACGCAGATGACCGACCCGCTGATGCACTTCTACGAGGACTTCCTCTTCCAATACGACCCGGCGGCCAAAAAGGCGTGCGGCGTCTATTACACCCCGCAGCCTGTGGTGAACTACATCGTGCGGGCGGTTGACGACATTCTGCGCACCGACTTCGGGCTGCCCTTGGGGCTGGCCGACACAAGCAAGGTTACAGTGGAGCAGGAGCGGCAGCAGGACAACCGCCACCGCACCGAGCGTGTGCAGAAACACCGTGTGCAGGTGCTCGACCCCGCCGTAGGCACAGGCACTTTTCTGGCCGAGGTGGTGCGGCAAATCAAACGCAACCTTGCCGCACAAATGGGCGGCTGGCAGGCCTATGTGGCCGAACACCTGTTGCCGCGCCTCTACGGCTTCGAACTGATGATGGCGCCCTACACCATTGCCCACCTGAAACTCGATATGGAGATAGGCGTGGCGGCGCAGGAGCGGCTGAAAGTGTTCCTCACCAACTCGCTCGAAGAGTACAACCCCAACGCCGGCACGCTCTTTGGCAACGCGCTGAGCCAAGAGGCCAATGCCGCCAGCACCATCAAAAAATCTGCCCCCATCATGGTGATGCTCGGCAACCCGCCATACTCAGGCATTTCGCAGAATAACGGCGAGTGGATTACCAAACTGATGGAAGACTACAAAAAAGAGCCGGGCGGAGTTATGCCTTTGCAAGAACGCAAAATTTGGCTGAACGACGACTACTGCAAATTCCTGCGCTTGGGGCAATACTATGTAGATAGAAACCAAGAGGGCATATTAGCCTATATCTGCAACAACGGCTTCTTGGACAACCCCACATTCCGCGGCATGCGGTGGAACTTGCTGCATAGTTTCGACAAGATATACATCATCAATTTGCACGGCAACTCTATGAAAAAAGAGGTTTGCCCCGACGGCAGCAAAGACGAAAATGTGTTCGACATTATGGTGGGAACAAGCATCAACATTTTTGTCAAGACAAACAAAAAGAGAAAAAACACATTAGGCGAAATATATTACACCGATGTATTTGGCTTGCGCAAAACAAAATACGATTTCCTCGCCGAAAACACATTCAACACCATTCATTGGCAAAAAATACACACTTCCGAGCCTTTCTATTTCTTCACGCCACAAAACGAAGAAGGGAAAGAGGAATACGAAAAAGGTTTTAGAATTGACGAGTTGATGAAAATCAACTGTTCTGGATTGGTCAGCATGGGCGATGAGTTCGCATTTGCCGATACGCGCGATGAATTACAAAACAGACTGAATGACTTTTTGAGTAATGACTACAAAGCAGAGGAGTTGAAAAGCAAGTATAATTTAGGGAAAAACTATGCCAACTTTATACTCGACGGCAAGAAAAACGGACTGAAAGTTTGCACAAACAAAATTGTACCAATCGCCTACCGCCCTTTCGACAATGTATATGGATATTTCGATAAACAGATTATTTGGAGAACGCGCGAAAAGGTAATGCGTCATTTCACTAAACCAAATGTAGGTTTGGCGTGTATCAGAATAAATAGTAGAAATGAGGAAACATACTTTGTTGTAGATACGATTATGGACAAAACAATCCTTTCGTCTAAAGATAACGCAAATGTTTTTCCCCTCTACCTCTACCCCGAAGAGGGTTCCATAGACACGGGGCGGCGGGCGAACTTGGACGAAAAGATATGGGCAGAGATAAGCCGCCGCATAGGCAAGGAAACCACGCCCGAAGAGGTGTTCGACTACATCTACGGCGTGCTGCACAGTCCCCGCTACCGCAAGCAGTACCGCGAGTTCCTCAAGGTCGATTTTCCGCGCATTCCCTACCCCGAGAGTGCGGCGCAGTTCGGGCATTTTGTGTCGTATGGGCATCGGCTGCGCGCGTTGCACCTCATGTGTGCTTTGCCCGATATGCCCAGTGTGGCCACATTCCCTGTGTCGGGCACCTGCACCGTAGAGCAGCCCCGCTACGCCGCCGGGCGCGTCTATATCAACGCCACGCAGTATTTCGATAATGTACCCGAGGCGGCTTGGCAGTTCTACATAGGCGGCTACCAACCCGCCCAGAAGTGGCTCAAAGACCGCAAGGGCCGCACCCTCTCCTTCGACGACATCGCCCACTACCAAAAAATCGTCTGCGTGCTATTAGAAACCAACAAACTCATGGGCGAGATAGACGGATAGACAACGGTTTGCAGTGGCGGGGTTTCGGAACGCGAATAATTCATAATTCATAATTCATAATTGAATAGAAACCCCTCCCCTGCTTGCGCAGGTACTCCCCTTGAAAAGGGGAGAGGACTGTACCAACTTAGGCGCGAACCTGTCCCCTTTGCAAGGGGACGAGCGAAGCGGAGGGGTTGGGAAACCAATAAACAATACTCGCAGCCTTTCGGCTACCGACAATCTGAAACACAGAAACAGCGCGAAGCGCAAGAAACTAGAAACAAAAATTGCGGCAGCAATTTTGAGAAACAATTTGAAATTCTGAATTTTTGCGACAAGCAAGCGCAGAGTCAAACTTGTTTGAACTATGCCGAGCGGAGCAAAAATCAAATAAATTTTGAAACTCTGAAATTTGAAGATTGCGGCCTTTTGGAATGCGACACGGCATTGGGCGGCGAATGTCCGTCGTGCGGGATTTGCAATCCCACCTATTTTTTCGGTTATAACCGAAATTTTGGAACTTTTTATACAAGATATTTGGTTATAACCGAATTTTAGCATATATTTGCAGTCTCAAAATCGTTACCGACTATGATACTGCGCAAAAATTATCTGCATCAAATCCGTCCCTTTATCAATCAACCTATTGTGAAGGTAATTACTGGCATTCGGCGTTCTGGCAAATCGGAATTGCTACGCATGGTGCGCCAAGAACTGTTGCAATCCCATATTCGTCCAGAGCAGGTGATTTATATCAATTTTGAATCTATGCAATGGGACGCTTATCGCACCGCAACCGCCCTGTATGCATACCTCAAAGAACAAAAAGACCGCATTTCCAAACGGCTGTATCTATTTTTGGACGAAATACAAGAGGTAGAAAATTGGGAGCGTGTTATCAACTCCATCTTATCGGAGTGGGATGCAGACATCTATATCACAGGCAGCAACTCACACCTGCTCTCCTCCGAACTCTCGACTTACATCGCTGGGCGCTATGTAGAAATCTCTGTTTATCCGCTCTCTTTCCGCGAGTTTCTCACTTTTCATCGCAAGGAAGCCGCCAACCCACAATGGCGCGCCAATGCCTTTGAACAATATCTTCGCCAAGGAGGCTTCCCGATTGCCCATATCCACCCATACTCAAACGAAGAGATCTACAAATTGGTTTCCGACATCTATGCCTCCATACTGCTGCGCGATACAATTCAACGCTATAATATCCGCAATGTAGATCTGTTGGACCGCTTGGTGGGTTTTCTATTCGACAATATAGGCAACCCATTTAGTGCCAAATCCATTTCGGACTACCTGAAAAGCCAACAACGCAAGTACGATTACGAAACCATTTACAACTATCTGCAGGCACTGCAATCTTCCTTTATTATCAATCGCGTCCCACGCTACGACATCAAAGGGAAAGAGATTCTTTCGATGCAAGAAAAATACTATGTTACCGACCTATCGCTCATCTACGCCCGACAAGGATTTCGCCCCCAACAGATAGCAGGATTGTTGGAAAATTTGGTCTATTTGGAACTTATCCGCCAAAAATTTACCGTCTATATCGGCAAACAAAACACCTACGAAGTGGATTTTATCGCCAAAAAACAAGAAAAATGCGTGTATGTTCAAGTTTGCTATCGATTCGAAAATCAGGAAACATTAAAACGAGAACTGCGCCCACTGCAAGCCATAAAAGACAATTACCAGAAATACATAGTTACTACCGACAGGCTCTATGTCGGTTCTTTCGATGGAGTACAGTCTATCCATATCGCCGATTTTTTGCAGAACGATTTGTAGCCCCAACCCTTGCGTTTCTCTTTGCACATATTCGCAAAAAGATGTAATTTTGCTCCCAGAAAATCATCACCACTATGATAAACCTAAAACAACGGCTCACATGGACTACAGCGCACGAATATCTGATGATTGCGCTCGGTCTGCTGATGTACTCGTCGGCTTGGAAAGGCTTTCTGCTGCCACACGAAATCACAGGCGGTGGCGCCACAGGCATCGGTGCCATTGTGCAGTATGGCACTGGCTTCCCCATCGCTGCCACCTACGGCATCATCAATGCGGTGCTGCTGGTGTTTTCGCTGTGGAAACTCGGACTTGAGTTCAGTCTGCGCACCATCTACGGCGTGGGCTGCCTCACACTCTTTCTTGCTGTGCTGCCACAAGCACCAATAGGCACATTCGTTTCCGAAAATGAGCCGTTTATGGCGTGCGTTTTGGGCGGCATACTGGCTGGTTCGGGCATGGGCATCATGTTTTTGAACAATGGCAGTTCGGGCGGCACCGACATCATCGCCAAAATTGTGAACAAATACCGCAACATCACGCTGGGGCGCGCACTGCTCTACTGCGATATACTCATCATCAGTTCGTCGTACCTGCTCCCCAACGGCAGCATCGAGAGCGTGGTTTATGGCCTCACCACTATGGCAATAACCACTTTCACGCTCGATATGGTGGTGAACGGCGTGCGCCAATCGGTACAGTTTTTCATCTTTTCGGCCAAATACGAAGAGATTGCCAACGCCATCAACATCGAAGTGCGCCGCGGCGTAACCATACTCGACGGCATGGGCTGGTACTCGAAAAAACCTGTGAAGGTCATCACCGTGTTGGCACGCAAAAACGAATCGGCCAAAATTTTCAAAATCGTCAAAAGCATCGACCCGAATGCCTTTGTATCGCAGTCGTCGGCCATCGGCGTGTACGGTCAAGGCTTCGATGTGATGAAGGTGAAATAAGAACATAGAAGATAGAACATAGAGCATAGACAAAATCAGTGTGAAAGTTTGAAAGTGTAAAAGTATGAAAGTAGGGACGCGGCATGCCACGTCCGAAAAGGTTATAGGTGAGAGGTTAGAGTTTATAGAACATAGAAGATAGAACATAGAGCATAGACAAAATTTAGTGTGAAAGTTTATAAAGTTTGTAAAGTTGAAAGTTTTTTCATTTGAAGATTGCGGTGCTTTGGAGTACGAAAAATCATAATTCTTAATTCATAACTCTTAATTAAAGGAAGGCTTTTCCCCCTTCGGGGGAAACGGGAAAGGGGGCCACTGCCAAGAAAATTAACAATAAATAATGAACAATGAATAATAATTGCGGCGTTTCAAATACCGATAATTTGAAATTTGAAATTTGAAATCTGTAATTTGCAAATGCTGCGCAGTAGCGCAGCAAACTTCCCCCTTGGGGGATAAGAGGGGGTCTGAAACTCTGAAATTTTGCGAAGCAAAGGTATGGGCAAAAACAAACTGAAAAAATTCGCCGAGATGGAGACATTTCCGCATGTTTTCCAACTGTCGTACAACGAACTGGCGGCTGGCAGCGCCTTTGCGTTGCGCGGTCGCTGGCACACCGATTTTTTTCACAATGCCAACCCGATAACGCTCGAACTTGGCTGCGGGCGCGGCGAATACACAGTGGAACTCGCCAAACGCTTCCCCGACCGCAATTTCATCGGCATCGACATCAAAGGGGCGCGCATGTGGACGGGCGCAAAACTGGCGCAAGAACTCGCGCTGACAAACGCCGCTTTTGTGCGCACAGGCATCAACGCTATTCCGCACTTTTTCGCCCCTGCCGAAGTGGCCGAACTGTGGATTACTTTCCCCGATCCGCAGATGAAAAAGCCGGGCAAACGCCTCGTCGGCACCGAATTTCTGAAACTCTACGAACAAATCATGCCCAGCGATGGCGTTATCAATCTGAAAACCGACAGCAATTTTCTCTTCACCTACGCCCGAGCGATGGTCGAATGCAACGGCCTGAATCTGCTCACCGCCACCGACAATATCGAAAAAACTCACCCCGACGACCCGCTGCTGGCCATACGCACCTACTACGAAACCCAGTGGCGCGCACGCGGCATCGACATCAAATATATGCGCTTCGGCATAGCGCATCAAAACGCGTGGAAAGAACCCAATATCGACATTCCATACGACGAATACCGCAGTTACGGACGGCAAAAACGCTCCTCTTTGACCGCTGGAAAATGATTCAAACGCAAAAAAATCAAAAATTTTGCACTTGTAACTCGCTGATTTTCAATCAACTGCAACTTTTGTGTAATTTTTGCAAAAAAAATTATCAACAATGTAGATTATTTGCTAACTTTGCAGTGTTTTATAACAAAAATTTTTGTTTAACCAATTTAATTCTCATCTAAAATGAAAAAACTAGTTCTTTTCATGGCTGCCGCTGTTACGGTTGCTTTCGCTTCGTGCGGTGCCAAAGAATGCAACAAAGAAGCCGCTGAAGAAGCCGCTCCAGTTGTTGAAGAAGTTGTTGTAGAAGAAGTAGCCGACTCTGCTGCTGTTGAAGCACCAGCCGAAGAAGTTGCTGTTGAAGCCGTTGCTGAATAATAGTTCGCAACAACAAAAGAAAAGGTCTATTTTCCGAAATAGGCCTTTTTTTGTTTTCAGAATTTTCGCTATTTTTGCACACGGTTATTGCCCGCTTTTTGGCAGAAGCAAAAACGCAGCAATCGACCGAAATAAATCATCTTTTTGGAACAAAATAGAAACAATTTAATTTTACAAAACCATGCAAACGATTGACAAATTCAACTTCGCTGGCAAAAAAGCGATTGTCCGCGTGGACTTCAATGTGCCGCTGGACGAAAATGGCAAAATCACCGACGACACCCGCATTCGCGGCGCACTGCCCACCTTGAAAAAAATCATAGCCGACGGCGGCGCAGTCATCATCATGAGCCACATGGGCAAACCCAAAGGCAAAGTGAATCCAAAAATGTCGCTCGGCCAAATAGTCAATGCTGTATCGGAAAAACTCGGCGTGGCAGTCAAATTCGCACCCGACTGCGCCAAAGCCGCCGATGCCGCTGCCGCACTGAAACCTGGCGAAGCACTGCTGCTCGAAAACCTCCGCTTCTATCCCGAAGAAGAGGGCAAACCTGTGGGCATCGACAAAGAAGATCCCGCCTACGAAGCCGCTAAAAAAGAGATGAAAGCACGCCAAAAAGAGTTTGCAAAAACACTGGCCTCCTACGCCGACTGCTATGTGAACGACGCCTTTGGCACAGCACACCGCAAACACGCCTCCACGGCCGTCATTGCCGACTATTTCGACACCGACAACAAAATGCTCGGCTACCTGATGGAAAAAGAGGTGGCGGCTGTCGATGCTGTGCTTGGCAACATCAAACGCCCATTTGTGGCCATCATGGGCGGCTCGAAAGTGTCGTCGAAAATCGGCATCATCGAAAACCTGCTCGGCAAAGTGGACCGACTCATTCTCTGCGGCGGCATGACCTACACATTCGCCAAGGCACACGGCGGCGAAATAGGCAATTCTATCGTCGAAATGGACAAACTCGATGTGGCACTTGGCGTGGAAGAACTTGCCAAGAAAAACGGCGTACAACTCGTGCTTGGCAGCGACTGCGTAGCCACCGACGGCCTCGACTTTGGCACAATGAGCCTGAAACCGGGCGCAAAAATTGTCGATTGCGCTGCCAACGCCGTTCCTGCTGGATTCGAAGGCGTTGATGCTGGCATCGAAAGCCGCAAAGCGTTTGCCGCAGCCATCAAAGGTGCAAAAACCATACTTTGGAACGGCCCTGCTGGCGTGTTCGAGTGCGACGCCTTCTGCGACGGTTCGCGCGCCATCGGCGAAGCCATTGCCGAAGCCACCAAAGAGGGTGCATTCTCGCTCATCGGCGGCGGCGACTCGGTAGCCTGCGTCAATAAATTTGGCTTGGCCGACCAAGTGTCGTACATCTCGACAGGCGGCGGCGCACTGCTCGAAGCCATCGAAGGCAAAGTGCTGCCTGGCATCGCAGCCATCAAAGGCGAATAAAACACGACAATCAAAAACCACCGCAGAGCCGCCACAATGTGGTGGCTCTGCTTGTTTTTGTCGTGCAGAATAGTGGTGGAAACCGCCTAATTCTTAATTCTTAATTCTTAATTCAAAATTCTTAATTACCCAAAGTGTAGCGGTCGGTGTGCGGCGCGGCGATGGCGTTTTTGGCGCACATTATCGACCGCCCCGAACCGATAACGCCCCACGAACTCGTGCCGCTCTTCGACTGGGCAAAAATTCCGCACGACAATATAATAGTGGTGTGAAAGTGAAAAAGTGTGAAAGTGTATAAAGTGAAAAGTTATTTCTAGTTTCTGGTTTTTCAAAATTGCTGCCGCAATTTTTGTTTCTATGTTTCTAAGTTTCTATTGTCCCTAATTGCTGCATTTGAAATTTTGAAATTTTTACAAGCCGTATTTTTGTTTGTTCGTCAGAAAAGCCATATCTTTGCAGCCGTAAAAAACATGTAAATTCTTCTCTGTCCCATTGCGCAAATAAAAGGCCGACAATACGCTACTCGCAATGCCGCCGACCTCATAGATATCAGTATTAACCAAATATTTTTAAGGTATGAAAAAGTTTCAGTATGCGTTAGCAGCCGCTTTGTTGCTGCTGGCCGCCGTTGGGTGCGACCAAAAAGAACCCAACAAACCCTCTGATGAACCCAACAAACCTTCTGAAGAGGATTCCATTGTCAAGTTCAAGCAGGATATTGTCTTGACGAATGTAGAGTTTATAGAAGACCACGATGGCATTGGTAATGTAATCGCAATGGGCGACGATGGCGTTTATAGTACCACGCTGTGTATCAAGGGGACAAACTTTGTCGATGGCACATACGCTGCCAAGTGTGTGAGCGACGAGTCGCAGGTATGGGGTTTTCTCTACAATATGAACGACTTCGAGGCAACTTACACCATCGATTCTATCTCTGCTACGGTGAAGAAATATGCCGACGAGGGGCGTCTCGAAATTACGGCAAAGTACTATACCGCAGCCCACGACTCGCTCTACACTATCCATTTCGGTCAGCAGATTACGCCAGTAGCCAACAAGACTATCGATATCACGGATGCCGAGTTCTATGATTTCACCAGTCAAGGCGGTTATTTCACCATCGCAAATGCCAACAGCGACTTGAAGGTGGGCGATTTCCTGCTTGTGTTCACCTACTATGCCACACAGTTCGCAGGTTCGTATAGTGTAACGGACTTCAGCCCATCTCTCAGTTCATTCGGCTATATCGAGGACACAGAAACTGGCACGCTCGAGAAAGAACTCACCGCACTCTATGGCACGCTCGAGGTGAAAGAGGCAGGTACAGATGCCTATACAGCAGTATTGAAAGTGATGGCATCTGACAGCGTCTTCTATACGATTAACATATCGGGCAACTTTGCCGAGACAGGCTATGCCATCGACGCTACCGAGGATACCGAATATGCATTCGATGCGGCTACTACCACGGCGCAATACTCCTACCAAACGCAAGACGGCTCGACCTATGCAGCATTCGTTCTCAACGACGGCACCAAATATCTGCAGTTTATCGCTCTCTACGAAGGCGACAAAGATGCTGTAACGATTGTGCCTGCTGGTGCGTACTACATAGGAACATACTATACCGCTGGTACTATTGCTGCAGGTTTCTATAATGCAGAAAGTCAGGAACTTGGCAACAGTTACTTCGCTGCATACAATGGACAAAGTTTGACAGACCCTATATATTGCCTTACCGAGGGAGCGATTGTTCTCTCTAACGAAGACGGCAAGTGCAAAATAGAGGTGTATGCTACCAACTCGAAGAATGCGAATGTGTCTATTACCTACATAGGTACGCTCACAGAGGTCAAGAGTACCTCGAACGCCCCTATGAGGAGTTATGGTGCAGGCACAAAGCCTCAAAATGATCTCCCTGCATTTTCCAACATCTTCATTCGCCGCTAAGCGTTCGCGCTTTTGTAGCACTAACTTGCAGAAAGAGAGCAAGATAAAGAAACACAAGAGATAGAATCTTTACAGTAAAAGGTTGCCCAACACACGCTGTCAGGCAACTTTTTTTTCTTTTCTTCGCATATTCGGAGCAATGCTTTCGCCTATTTAGGAAAGATTTTGCAGCAGCCAATCCGTAGCACGGACGCAGCGTATGGTGTATCCGTCCTGTTCTATGGTTTGCGGCTTGCCTATCATGATGAGCAGCAGCAGGTTACGACAGCCTGTCCGTTGTGCGCCCTTGACCAATCCGCCTACCTCGCGGTTGTATTGTTTGGTCGTAGGTTCTGCAAAATCGTAGGTTACTTGTACCAATTCTTCTATTTTCCCCAACCGTACCCGCACGAAATCTATCTCGAATTGACGGGACTGCTTGTAGTAGTAGAGTTGTTCCAGTTCGCTATCCATGCGCCGCATCAATTCGATGGCGACTACATTCTCCAACCGCCAACCGAGATTGGGTCGTTGCAGCATATCCTCGTGATTAGTGATAAATGCAGGGTCTACGGCGTAGTATTTGCGTTGAGTCTGTCGGTCGCGGTTCTTGAACGAGTACAGCGGCAGTGTCCGTACGAGGTACGCTTCCTCCAAGTAGTGCAGATATTGTTTGGCAGTATGCACCGACCCCAATTGATACTGTTCCGACAGTTGCTTGTACGAAATCTCTTGGCAGAAATTCTCCAATACACCGTTGGCTAAATCGGCGAGCGTCTGTTGGTGTCGCACACTGTACCGTCTGCAGATGTCTTTCTTCAAGACTGCATTGAGCAACGACAGCGTATAGGTATGCGGATTGCGCAGGTGTTGCAATTCGGGGAATCCGCCTTGTTGCATATAGTCCTCTAATGCATTGTAGCGCAACGCATTGGCTTTGGTGCTTTGCGTTTCGGTGTCCACGCCCCGCACGGTGCAGTACTCTGCAAACGAGAATGGGTACAACTCTATTTGGTTATATCGCCCCGTGAGGTGTGTCGCCAATTCGCCCGAGAGCAGGTTTGCATTGCTGCCAGTCAGCAGTAGGTGCATGCCTTGCCGCAGCAACCGATTGACAAACAGTGCCCAATCCGGCACATTCTGTACCTCGTCCAAGAATAGATGGTTGACATCGCCATATACCTTATATACAGCATCCAACACATCGTTCAACTCTTCCGTGTGTAGTTTGGCTAACTGCTCATCGTCGAAGTTGACATACCCGAATGCGAGTCCGCTCTCTCGAATGGCCTTTAGGCACAGCGTGGATTTTCCGCTGCGTCGTACGCCTATTACGACCTGTGCGAGTGGACTTTCTAAGTCCAGCAACTTCTCCTCTTTTCGGGTACACCAAGCCTGTGTATGGGTGGCCGCCAACTCTTGTTTTTGGTCTTGCAGTATGCTTATTAAGTCCATAGTGCTTTCTATCAATCGTTTACGCCCGCAAAGGTACGATATTTTTTTCGTCTATGCAAGCCCAAACTGCAAGAATTTGCAAGTTTTCGCTCTCTGAACTGCAAGAAATTGCATATTTTCGCTCTCTGAACTGCAAGTTTTTGCAAATTTTCGCTCTCTGAACTGCAAGTTTTTGCAAATTTTTGCCTCGCGAACTGCAAGAAATTGCAAATTCCCCCTCCTTTGGAGGGAGTTAGGGGGTGGCCTATCTCCTTTGGAGGGGGTTAGGGGGTGTCCTCACTTCCCACTCTTTCGCCTATTACACTCCATGCAGAGCATTTGGCAGTTGTCGAGGGTGGTGCGGCCGCCTTTAGCCCACGGAATGATATGGTCGGCTTCCATAAACTCGTAGTCGAACGCTTTTCCGCAGATAGGGCAGATGCCACGCTGCTGCTCGTATACCTTCCGTCGGGTTTTCTCGTCGAAAGTGCGCAGGTCGAGGTGTTGCTCTTTGTGGTCAAGCACATAGAGGTAGATACCTTTCTTGCTCTGTATGTCGCCGTCCTGCATTAGTTCGCTTATCTCTTTTTCAATCGCCGCCACATCGAGCACCTGCTCGTGGTAGGTGTCGTAGAGCAGCCCCCAGTCTAACCCCTGCATTTCGCGGCGGTATTTCGGAAAAGTGATGGCCACCCACTCGATGACGCTTTTGAAATACATCCACAGAGCGTTGGCGTTGCTGTCGTGGCGGTGCGCGTCCATATAACCCTCGATGCACACTTTGCCGTTATTGTCGTGGCGCGACATCCATTTTAGAGCCGTTTCTAAATACGATTGGCGAATGGCAGAACCTGTGAGATACTGCTTTGCCATGTTGTGGGCGGCGCAGTTCGGTTTCGAAAAATAGCGTTTGGCATCGGCCAGCCACTGCCCAGTGTAGGTGGCATTGAGCAACTCTTGGCGCGTGAGTTGCTCGCCAGCAATGTTGATTATCTCGAACCAATTCAGTTTTTCGCTCTCGCTGCCACGGCACACATATATCATCAGTTCGTAGTCGAGAATGCGCTGCTGTATGTCGGCGGGCTGGTTGTTGAACTGCCGCATTTCGTAACTGAATTTTTTGCAGACATAGCGACAGATAGAGATAGTACGCTGCTGTCCGTCGATCACCTCGTAGGTGCCGTCGCCATTGTCCGACCAGTACATCACATTCAGCGGGAAACCGCGCAAAATAGTGGTTATCACGGCGTCGCGCTTTTTGTCGTCATACACAAACTCGCGCTGGTAGGGCGGGCGTATGTTGAGCCGTCCGCCGTAGCCAACCACGCCACTGTCGGCACTCTCGGTGAATTGGTCGGCCAACTCACGCACTGTAATCCGTTGCAAAGTAATTTCCATAGTTGTATTGTTTTTTTGCTTTTGAGTTAGTTCTTTCGGCGAATGAAAATGCGCGAATACATTCTTACTCCATTGACATAACCTCTGCCCTTGTCTATATTTAGAGAGTATTCATTTCCCACTATCTCAAACTGCTCTGGATTGTATTTATGCAAGAAAGTAATCGGCACGCCCATAATGTCCTCATAATCCACTGGAATGTCCGTCGCCTTATTGACATTGATAGCATCGTAGTTATCGTATTTTGGGAACTCTTCGGGCGTATAGTGTTTGTACAATATAAGTTCTTCGTTGCGCACATAATGCTCTAAATTGGTAAACCACACTACCTGCGCAACAAAAGCGTACTTTTTGCCATTCTCTATCTTATGGCAAATAGGATACGAATCGGGAACTTGAAACCAACGGTTACTACCATTCATCGTTATTCCAAGCCACATCTTGTTCTCTTTGATGAGCGGAAATATCTCTTTGTAGGTAATCGCATTTTGATTACCGATGATAAGAAATTTCTTATTGTACTGAACCAACTGCGCCAGATACTCCCGAAAGAGCGAGAACGGCGGATTTGTTACCACAATGTCGGCCTCTTTTAGCAGTGCTACGCACTCTTGGCTGCGAAAATCGCCATTCTCGTGGAGTATCGAAATCACATTTTTGTCGTTTTGCATCAGGTAGCGAATGTCGGCCAAATCTTCGCTGCCGTCGCCGTTAAAATCGCGCACTTCGGTTATCTCTACTTTGTAGGCTATCTTTTTCGGGTCGTCTATCGAGTCGCCAAAATTGAGCAGCAACTCGTTGCCCGACACAGGCGAGCCGTTGTAGCAAGTGGCAATGAGTTTGCGCAGCCGAAACTCGTTGAAATTGTTTGCGAAGTACTTAAAAAAGTTGCTCTCGTAAGGGTCGTCGCAGTTACAAAAGACCACTTTGTCGCGAAAATAGGGTTTGTAGTATTGGAGTTCCTTCTCGATATCGACAATTTGGGTATAGAACTCGTCTCTTCTGGCAATTCTTGCTTGCGTTAAGTTTTCTTGTGGCATAGATTGATAGATTTTGTGCAATGCTGTAAAAAAAATATGTTTTTGCTGCCGTTGCAGTGCAGAGCAAAGGTACGAAATTTAGTTGAAAGTGAAAAGTGTTTTTTTTAGTGAGAAGTGAGTAGTGAGAAGTTAGAAGTGAAAAAGTGTAAAAGTGAGAAAGTGAGAAAGTGTATAAAGTTGAAGAGCCGAACATCTCAGACATTCAATGATTCAGTGATTCAATAATTGTATTGTAGGGACGCACCGAGTGCGTCCGTTTCTCGCGCTGCGCGCGTTTCTATGTTTCAAGTTTCAAAGTTTCAGGTTTTCGGTAGCCGAAACGCCGCAATTATTATTCATTATTCATTTTTTATTGTTAATTGTTGGCAGTAGCCCCGTTTCCCCCGAAGGGGGAAAAGCCTTGCGCGCAACACCAACGCCTAATTCTTAATTCTACATTGGCATTAACCCCCTCCGCTGCGCTCGTCCCCTTGCAAAGGGGACAGGTTCGCGCCCAAGTGGGTCTTTTACATCTCCCCTTTTCAAGGGGAGTACCTGCCGAATGGCAGGGGTAGGGTTGGAAATTCATTAAAACAGTAGAGCCGCCACAGTGTGACGGCTCTGCAATCTATCTTCTCTAAACGATAACCTCTCACCTATAACCTTTTCGGACGCACTCGGTGCGTCCCTACAAATCTATATTCTATGCTCTATATTCTTAAAATCTTTCTTGCTACATCGGCGAAGGCTTGCAGGTCGTCCAAGTGGGTTTCGAGGTGGTTGCCAACCACGACGATGTCGGCACCAGCGGCGTAGGCGCAGCGCAGTGCTTCGGTGGTGGCGATGCCGCCGCCTACCACAAGCGGAATGTGGAGCATCTGTTTCACGGCGCGAATTGTTTCGGGCGGCACAGGATTGGCGGCACCGCTGCCCGCTTCGAGGTAGATGAGCCGCTTGCCCGCTTGCTGACCGCAGAGCGCAGTGGCTACCGCCAAATCGGTATCATCGGCGGCGATGGGTTGCGTGTGGCTCACGCGCTGCACAGCCGATGTTTTTCCACCGTCAATCAGAATGTAGCCCGTCGGTATGGTTTCGATGCCCAAGGCGTGAATCTGTCGCGCTGCCCTCACCTGCTGCCCGACGAGCCATTCGGCGTTGCGCCCCGAAAGCAGCGAAAGCAGCAGCAGCGCATCGGCATTGGCAGCGAGTTGCAGCGCATTGCCGGGAAAGAGCACCACTTGCCTATCGCACCGCTGTTTGATGGTGGCGATGGCGGCCTCGGTGGAGTGGCGCAGTTGGCTTCCACCGACCAATATCAAGTCGGGTTGCGCTTGTGCGGCAGCGGCGGCCACCGTTTCGAGGCGTGCTGGCGTACATTTTTCGGGGTCGATAAGCAGCGCAAAGAGTTTGCGCCCTTGCGCCACGGCGGTCGTTATTTTGTCGTAAACCGAACTCACTGTAAGGCTATTTCACCGTCCAAACCAACACAAATTCGGGGCGGACGCAGTAACTCAGTTCGAACCGCTCGGCGGCGGCAGTTTTGGTCTCTTGTGCCGACATCGTGCCCGACAGATAGGGCGTAAATGGCGCAATGGCAAAATGTTTCGTGAAATCGATTTCGGTCTGCTGCACAATTTTGTACAACGCCTCTTTGGCACTCCACAGCAAGGCGAGGTGCGTTTTGGCAGTGGCAGTATCGACAAACGCCAGTTCGCGCGGCGACAGAAACTTGTGTTGCACACGCACCACGCGCTCCGACACCCGCTCGATGTCGATGCCGAGCCGCAAAGTTGGGTGCAGTATGATGGCCGCAAACTGCCCTGTGTGCGTAACGCTTATCTGGTACGAATTGTCGGCGAGGCAGGGCTTGCCGTTGGGCGCATAGACGATTGTTTTTTTCGTGCCAAGCACCTCGTTGAGCAGAACACGCACCGCCAAGTATTCGCGTTTGCGCTTCTCGCTGGTAAATTGCGCTATCTCGGCAATCACAAACGGATCCAAATCCAACATCTCGAGCAGTTCATCGACCGTCTCGGTCATCTTCCAAATGGCAAGCACCGCCCCCTGTTCTACCGTATTTTTTTCGAGTAACATCTCTTTTTTTAGTTGAAAGTTTATAAAGTAGGGACGCACCGAGTGCGTCCGTTTCTCGTGCTACGCACTGTTTCTAAGTTTCTGTGTTTCTAATTTCTAGTTTCTAGTTATCGGTTTCTATGTTTCTAAGTTTTTCGCGCTGCGCGCTGTTTCTGTGTTTTTGTTGAAGCGTTGAACTGTTGATTTGGTTATTTGATTATTTGGTTATTGGGCTAATCCATTAATTTGAAATTTGAAATCTGAAATTTTGAAATTGCGGCTCTGCCGCACCATTCCTCACTCCTAATTCCTAACTTCTCACTCAAAAACACTTCTCACTACTCACTTCTAACTGCTCACTCCCAAACAATCGTTTCCATCAGGCGGCGTATGTCGTTGCAGATGAATGCATTGACGGGCGCGATGGAGTCGGCGTTGGGCAGGTTGTTGAAGTAGAGCGAGCCGCGCACAAAGTGCCGCACGCTGTCGGTTACAAAAAACTGCACCGACGAGGCAGCGTTGCCCTCAATCTCGTAGAGTACGCCGTAGGTGCGGTGCGCATCGTTCTCGAAAAAGTTCTCAGCGATGGCATCGGCGCGTATGGTGTGCTTGTAAACCAGCGTGCGTGTGTCTTCGGTAAGTTCACGCAAATCGCTGTTTTTCAACGACTTGTAACTGCAATGTATCGTAGCATTCCACGCTGGGTAGTCGATGTTCAGCCAGTATGGCTCGTCGTCTATCGGCGTTACTTGGGCGTAGTCCGACAGGTCGAAAGCGTATGGCAACCCTTGCGCGTAGGTGTGATAGGCGGCTTCGGGCAGATCGATGCGGTAGTAGCCGTATTCGAGCGGTTGCGCACGCTTGCCGCAACTTGCCACCGCACACGCTGCGACTACCAACACTATGGCGACGCGGGCGTTTCTCATTTTTCGTCGGTTTGCGGCGCATCGCCTATGGTCAGCGTTACCCGTTGAATGCGGTGTTTGCCGAGTGCCGTTATCTCGAACGTGTATCGGTCGAAGACAATTTTTTCGCCTTTGACAGGGAAATCGCCCTTCAGTTCGAGCAGCAAACCCGCCAGCGTGTCGGCCTCTTCGGTGTTGTGCCCAAAGGTGTCAGGGTCGATTTCGGTCGCCTTGAAAAAGTCGTTCAGCGGAATTTTCGCCTCGAATCGATAGGTTTTGTCGTCGATTTTGGTGTAGAGTTTCTCCTCGTCGTCGTACTCGTCGCTGATGTCGCCCACCACCTCTTCGAGAATATCCTCCATCGTTACCATGCCGAGCGTGCCGCCAAATTCGTCCACCACAATCGCCACATGAATTTTGTTTTTCTGAAATTCGCGAAGCAAATCGTCAATTTTTTTCGTTTCTGGCACAAAATAGGCGGGGCGCACCAGCGTTTGCCATTTGAATGTATTGCTTTTGCCGAGGTGCGGCAGCAAGTCTTTGATGTAGAGTATGCCGCGAATGTCGTCCTGCGAATTGTTCACCACAGGAATGCGCGAGTAGCCGTACTCTTCGACAATGCGCAGCACTTCGGAGTAGGGCATTTTGCTGCTCACGGTAATCATATCGAGGCGCGTGGTCATCACGCTATCCACGCTGGTGTTGCCGAAGTTGGCAATGCCTTTCAGAATCTCTTTCTCTTCGTCGATGCCTTTGTCCGATGTGGTCAGGTCGATGGCCTCGTTCACATCGTCTATCGAAAGGCTGTCGTGGCGTGGGCGTGCCAGTCGGTTCACCGATTTGGTCGATTTCACCAGCAAAAAGGCGAATGGTTTGCACAGTTTGCAGAGCAGCGTCAGCGGACGAGCATTGCGGCGCGCCACTTTCACGGGGTCTTGCTGCGAATAGACTTTCGGCATTATCTCGCCAAAAAGCAAAAGCAAAAAAGTGATGACGACCGTTTCGACCAAAAATTCGACCCACATTTCGTTGAATATCAGCAACTTATCGACCAACAACGCCGACAGCATAACGATGGCTACATTTACGAAGTTGTTGGTTATCAGTATGGTTGCCAACAGATATTCCGACTTTTTGAGCAAGGCAAACACACGCTGGTCGGCAAGCGTGTTGGCCGTTTCCATGTCGTTGAGGTTTTGCGGCGTGAGCGAAAAAAATGCCGATTCGCTGCTCGAAGCAAAGCCCGAAACGGCGAGCAGCAGGGCGATGACAACAAAAATGATGATGTTGTAGGCAGAAAATGGCTGTACGGTTACAGCACTGAGCAATAACGGAATGTCCATATCTTTGCGTAAAAAATGGGGGCGAAAACGCTCTGTTTTCGTCCCACAAAATTACAGATTTTTGTTGAATAACAAAAATTTAGAGGTTTAGAACGGCAGGTCGTCGGCTGGCGCATCGGCGGCAGCACCATCGAACGGTGTGGCGGCTACGGCTGGCTCTTGCGCTACGGCAGGCTGCTCGGCGTGTGCGCGGTTTTCGCCTGCTTGGCTGTCGGGACGGCGACCCAGCAGTTGCAGCGAGTCGGCGTAAATTTCGGTGATATAGCGTTTGTTGCCCAACTTGTCGTCGTACGAACGCGTTTTGATTTTGCCCTCGATAAAGAGTTGGCTGCCTTTTTTGACATACTTTTCGACAAATTCGGCTGTGCCGCGCCAAGCCACAATGTTGTGCCATTCGGTGCGGTCGGGCACTTCGGTGCCGTTGTTCATCTTGTAGCCTTTTTCGGTTGTAGCGAGCGGGAAATTGGCCACTGCCACATTTCTTTCCAAATAGCGTACTTCGGGGTCTTTGCCCACATTGCCTACGAGAATTACTTTGTTAACTGACATAGTGTTGTAAAAATTTAGTGTGATAATTGTCCGCCAAAGATAGGGGTTATTTTTCGTGCGACAAAATTTTTTTCGTAAAAAAATGTGAAAAAGTCTATTTTTGCTGTCAATTTGCAATAATAAAAATTGGTGCAAGGAGCGATTAGCCCATATTTAGAGCGAAATACCCCTAAAATGCTCAAAATGTAAAAATCGACCCTCAAACAGTGTTTGAGAGCCGATTTAACAGGTGTTTTTGTCGTTATTTTACGATTTTGAGTGTGCCTTGTTCGGAGCAGACGATGTAGAGGCCGTGGTCGAATGCGGTGATGTCGATGTCGGCACTGCTTTCGGTCAGCAGGTAACCCGCCACGCTGTAGATGCGAATCGGCACTTTGTTGGCGTTGTAAACGATGCCATTAGCATAAGTTACGCCATCGATTGCCTGCGTTTCGATAAGACCGTCGGCTTCATCTGGGTCATCTGGGTCATCTGGGTCATCTGGATTATCTGGATTGTCTGGATTATCGGGGTCGTCAATCGGGTCGTCGGTGCTGATGGTTTGCTCCAGTTTGCGGTATATCTGCAACGCCGTTTGATTGCTCGTGTAGTTGCAGAAGGTTTTGTTGCTGCCGTTGAACTGTATGCGTCCCAATTCGGCGTTGGTGCTGGCAATAACCACGCTATCGCCGCCATTGTGGAACTCGATTGTCCAAGTTTGTGTGCCTTCGCCTTTCACTTGCAGATTTTTCACTGTATCGGCACGCACGGCCAACTCTTCGCTCACATCGAGACCAAGTTCATCGACAGTCCATTGCTTCACCAAAATTTTCCATTTGCCGCCGACAACAGCCACCAGATGCACCTCTTCGGCACCCCATGCACCGATAGAATCGCCTCTGTGAATGATTTCGGTCGAAGGGGTAACAATGCGTCCAACGCCCTTTTCGTTCAACTCAAATTCGCCCGACACACGGTTGTATTTTTCGCACACAAGCACCACTGTGTCGTTGGTGTGCAGTTCTTCGAGCGTTTTCACTTTGTAGTAGATGTCGCGCCCTGCAAAAATGTCGCGCTCTTCGACCGTTACTTGGCACGAAGCCTTCACATCGGGATAGGTTTTGCTGGCAACCGTGATGGTGGCAGTGCCAGGTGCAATGGCCGTAACCAAACCCGCCTCGACAGTGGCCACAGCCGTGTTCGAACTGGTCCACTCTACGGCTTTGTAGGTGGCATCGGTTGGGCTGAACGCTACATTCAGTTTGTGCGTATCGTCTTCGGTGAGTGTGAGCGACTCCGCATCGAGCGCCAATGCCGTGAGTTCCACATCGTCGAACGCCTTGGTCAATGCCCAAATGAACGACACTTTTTTGAAATACGATGCGTTAGAACTGGTCGCAGTCAGAGCCACATATTGGTAATTGCCTGTGATATCGACTGTATCGAGCGGTTTGTCTTTCGATGTGTATTCCAATACTCCGATTTCCGAGAAATTCTCTTTCTTCGAATACATGTCAGACACTGACGAAACCGCCACATTCGAACACATCACGCTCACTTTTCGCGATGCCGCATTTTGCTCCGTATCCCATTCCACAATCACTTGACGCAGAAAACCAACTGTTGTTGTATTTACAATGCCAGTCTCTTTTTTGCTTGCGTTTGTCGCTGTGGAACTTGTAATTTTTATTGCATTTGAAGATGTTGCTGATTTTCCCGCATATTTTGTCCCCGAAAGACAAACTTTATCGCTCCAAATGGTGTATGTATCAGCACTTACTCCCGTCGTATCGGCGGTGATTACATCGCCCATCAGCACCTCGCCCGAGGCGGAGGTAACGGTAATTTTGCAACTGGCTGTTTTTGCACCATCGACGGTCGAAACGGTGATGGTGGCTTCGCCGTTGGTGAGTGCGGTAACTGTGCCGTAGTCGTCGACCGAAGCCACGCCGCTGTTGGAAGACGCCCATGTTACGCGCCGATTGTCGGCATCGGCAGGAGCGATAGTCGCCGCAAGCGTAATTGTCTGATTTACATAGATTTCGGCTGTTGTGCGGTCGAGCGAAACGCCTGTAACGGCTATCGGCGTAAGCCATTCGTACTCGTTGAGATTTTGCGCGCCGGGAATGCCGTAAAACGGTTGCGGCACAGTGCGCACCACCACTTTTTTGCCGATATTGTCGGGGTTGTCGCACAAGTTCAACGCTTTGTAGGCCACATTGCTTGTGTCGATGGTCATTTTTATTGGCATCCAATTCGTGCCGTAGATGTCGTCAGCCAAGGCAAGTTGTTTGCACTGATCGCTACCAACGGTCGTGGTGTATTCGATTTTGCCCTTTTTGCCTTGCGTAGGCACGCCCACAACGAACCCTTTGACCCAAAGCAGAGTCTGACCGTAGCCGCTCTGCTGCTGCAAAGCGATGGCTTCGGCACAAGTGTAAGGGTCATCTTTTGTGCCTGTTCCTGCGAATGTTGCTGCGCAAAAAAGCGTCAGCGCAGCCAAACTGATGATTTTTTTCATGATATAATAATTTCAAAATTTCAGTGTTTCAGAATTTAAGATTGCGCTTCGCGCTGTTTCTGTGTTTTTAAGTTTCTCGCGCTTTGCGCTGTTTCTATGTTTCAAATTTCAGATTGCGGTATCAATAAAGCCTCTAAACAATAACCTATAACCTCTAACCTTTTCGGACGCACCGAGTGCGTCCCTACTTTACAAACTTTATAAACTTTCACACTAATTTTGTCTATGCTCTATCTTCTATGTTCTTAAAATCTTTCTTGCTACTTATATCTTGCTACTAACCTGCAAAGTTACTGCTTTTATTTCACTTTTTGTGGGTTTTTTGTTAAAAAATCTTTCCAGTTGCGATAGGGCTTGTCGGCGGTCATGGGGTGCGCCGTCTGCAAATAGTGGCAATAGGCGGCTGCGAGCGCATCGGTGGCATCGAGTTTTTTGGGCAGCGTGGCAGCATCGAGTTTCAGCAAGCGGCAAAGCATAGCAGCCACCTGCTCTTTCGAGGCGGCACCGTTGCCTGTGATGGCCATTTTTATCTTCAACGGCGCATATTCGGTTACAGGAATGTCGTGCGTGATGGCTGCCGCAATGGCCACACCTTGCGCGCGCCCAAGTTTGAGCATCGACTGCACATTTTTGCCAAAAAACGGCGCTTCGATAGCCAGTTCATCGGGCAGATATTGGGCAATCACCTTCGACACCTCCACAAAAATCTGCTGCAACGAGAGGTATGGGTCGTGCACGCGGCGTATGTCGATAATGCCGAGCGTTGTGCATTCGGCTTTGCGCCCAACAACGCGCAAAATGCTGTAACCCATCACATTCGAGCCAGGGTCGATACCCAAAATAATGCGCTCTGGCGTGTTCGCTTCCATCGATTCAAATTTTAGGGGACTTCTATAAATTCCCCATTTTGTAAAAAAGTTTAACAAATGGTGATTTTTTTTGAATACTTTTGTGCGCTTTTTGTTTTTGGACTGCATCTCTTTGACTTTCGCTCAATTACAATGCCACCGCATTGCGCTTTCGTTCAAGCCAAACATCTGCTAGCCCAAAATTCAAAAATCACTACAAAGGAATTTATAGAAATCCCCTTCTGCAAAATTACAAAAAAATGCTGAATTTTGCTGCGTCATTTTTTTTGCGTACCTTTGCCTTTTAGAACTGAAACGACAAAAACCGATTGAATATGAAATCGACACACGCATTCCCCGCCCTGATAGCCTGCCTTTTGCTGGCATTCTGCTCGTGCAAAGTACAAAACGCACCGGGCGCATACATTCCTGCCGAAGGCGATCGACCTGCCAAAACAACATTGGCAAAGAAAGAGGAACCGAAACCTGCCGAAACGCCGAAACCTGCCGAAGTGGCGGTGGTCGAAGAGGCGCCAGCAGTTGCCGAAACGCCCGCCGTTGAACCCGAAAAAGAGGCGGTTCCTGCCGTGGTTGAGCCAGAAAAAGAGGTTACACGCACCGAAGTGTTCAGCGTGGTCGAGGGCGAATCGGACAGCGATTTGAAAACCTATCATGTGGTGATTGGCAGTTTCAAAAATCAGGACAACGCCAAACGCCTGCAAGCGCGCATGCGCCCCGACTACAAGCCGATTATCGTCATCAACGAACACGGTATGTACCGCGTGTTGCTCGCCTCGTACGACGACTACGCCTCGGCCAAACAAAAGATAAACGACATCAAGTCGCAGTTTGCCGATGCGTGGGTGCTTGTGCAGAAAAAATAGGCTCTGAATCGCATGGAAACGGTGAAACTCACCATACTTGGGTCGGGTTCGGCCATGCCCACGCCGCAGCGTTTCCACACGGCGCAACTGTTAGAGATGCGCAACAAACAATTTCTGATCGATTGCGGCGAAGGCACACAAAACCGCCTGATACAGAGCGGCATACACGCAGCGCGGCTCAATCACATATTCGTTTCGCACCTGCACGGCGACCACTGTTTTGGGCTGATGGGGCTGCTTTCGACCTTCGGAATGTTGGGGCGCACCAGCGATGTCGAAATTCACGCGCAACCCGATTTGGAGCGGCTTTTGCGGCCGCAAATCGACTATTTTTGCAGCGAATTTCCGTTTCACATCAATTTTCACCCATTCAATCCGCATAAATCGGCAGTTATCTACGACGACCGCAGTCTGACTGTAACCACCATTCCGCTGAAGCACCGCGTGCCGTGCGCTGGTTTTCTGTTCGAGGAGAAGCCTACCGAACGCCACCTTATTCGCGCTATGGCCGATGCCTACGGCGTTCCCGTGTGCCAATTCAAGGCGATAAAAGCGGGTGCCGACTTTGTTACGCCCGACGGACAGACCGTGCCAAACGACCATTTAACCACGCCAGCCACGCCGCCGCGCCGATTTGCCTACATTTCGGACACCGCCTATCTCGAAAAAATTGTGCCGATGATTATGGGTGTCGATTGCCTCTACCACGAAGCCACTTTTTTGACCGAAGACACGGCACGCTGCCAAGCCACGCTCCACAGCACCGCCGCGCAGGCCGCCACTATTGCACGCATGGCGCAAGTCGGGCGGCTCGTCATTGGGCACTACTCGGCACGCCACCGCGATACTGCGCCGTTTCTCGACGAGGCGCGCGCCATATTCCCAAACACCATCGCTGCCACCGATGGACTAAAAATCGAATTTTGACACAATGAAACGGCTCATTTTCAGCATATTGATATGCCTGCTCGCCGCAGCACTGCACGCACAAAAAGCGACCGATGCCACGCGACTTTTCGACGAAGGTCGCTACGCCGAAGCCGCCGACATAAACCGCCAGTTGCTGAAAAAAAAGCCCAACGATGGGCTGCTTCATTTCCGTTTGGCGCGCTGTTTGATAGAACTCAATCAGAAAGCCGATGCGCTCGAACATCTGCAAACGGCTGCCGATAACGGTTTTGCGAAAGCCTTTCGCTACCTTGGCGATATGCGTTTCGACGACTATTTTTTTGCCGAGGCCGCCGATGCTTACGCACAGTGGCTGGACAGTGGCGAAATGGACGAAACGGCGCGCGCGCACTATACCGAGCGGCTGCGGCAAGCCCAACTGGGCACACAACTGTTGCAACGCGTCGAAGATATTGCGCTGATTGATAGCACGATAGCATCAAAAACAGAATTTTTGGCACTGATGACCATTCCGCACGAGATGGGCAGATTTTTTGCCTCGGGCGATGGACTTGTCGGATTCGAGGCGGGGCGCAAAGACCGCCGCTACCTCACATTGACCCAAAACGGACAGACCGACCTTTGGCTGTGCGACAATCTGATGGGCGAATGGAGCGCACCGCAGCCGCTTTCGGCAGTGCTGAATTCCGACCGTAACGAGAATTTTCCATTTGTCGCCGCCGATGGCATCACCATCTATTTCGGCTCCGAAGGACACGACGGATTGGGCGGCTACGACATTTTTCTGTCGCGCTACAACAGCGAACGCAACGACTATATGCCGCCGCAAAATGTGGGTATGCCGTTCAACTCCACAGGCAACGACTATATGATGGCATTCGACGAACTGGCGGGCATAGGCTGGTTTGTTACCGACCGCTTCCGCACCGACGACAGCGTGGTGGTCTATCGCTTCAAACCCAATATGCAGCGGACAATTTTGCACGACAGCAGCGACGACGAACGGCGCGCCGCCGCCAAAATGCAACACTTCAGGCACGCCAATGCGCCACAAGAGCCGATTCCGACCGACGAATTGCCCAAACACACGGCTCAATGGCGTTTTGTGGTGAACGATACCACCATCTACACCGCCGCAAGCGACTTCAAAAGCGATGAGGCGCGCGCTGCGTGCGACCATCTGCAAGCGCTGCAACTGCAACTGACGCAAAAGCGTTTTACGCTGCAAGCCAAGCGTGAACTGTGGCAACTGACCGAAACCGCCTACGAGCGCACCGCCCTCGCCAACGACATTCTATCGATAGAAAAAGCCATTCGCCTACTCGAAACCCAAGCCGAAACCTGTGAAAAACAGATTCGCCACGCCGAAAATGCCGCTTTGAGAAAGTAGAAAGTAGGGACGCGCCGAGTGCGTCCGTTTCTGTTGATTTGCAGATTTGGGTTATTTGTTGATTTGGGTTATAGCCACCTTTCCCGTTTCCCCCGAAGGGGGAAAAGCCTTCGTT
This sequence comes from Acutalibacteraceae bacterium, assembly GCA_963659365.1. GTDB lineage: Bacteria > Bacteroidota > Bacteroidia > Bacteroidales > Paludibacteraceae > W0P28-013. Next base: position 27,061 of record CAVKTI010000031.1, read on the forward strand.
TAATTAAGAATTTTGAATTAAGAGTTATTTGGGCTCACCCGATAAACCGATTCAGACAAAACTCAAAACGCCCCCGAACTTGTCGGAGGCGTTTTTTCTGAGCCAATTCCCGGACTCGAACCGGGGAGTGTATTGGCAGAAAAGGGTGGTTT
>CAVKTI010000032.1:0-25911 GCA_963659365.1 Acutalibacteraceae bacterium
GTCCTTGATTATTCATGCAACAAAGGTAGGACTTTTATCTCAAAAACAAAAACTCCCCCCCAGATTTGTCGGGTGAGCCCAAAAGTTTTGGGCAAAGTCTTGGCCTTTTTTGTAGCCCCCGAAAAAAAATATTGAATTATTGAGTTACTGAGTTATTTTCTAACCCTACCCCTGCCATTCGGCAGGTACTCCCCTTGCAAAGGGGAGAATACTGCACTAACTTGGGTGCGAACCTGTCCCCTTTGCAAGGGGACGAGCGAAGCGGAAGGGTTGAATAACCAAATCAACAGAAAAAGGACGCACCGCAGCGCGTCCTTATAATTTTTACTCCCTATTTATTGTTATTTGCTTACGCTCACTTTTTGAAGGGTGTTGCCGACTTTGACGAGATAAAATCCCGAGGGCATTGGCAGCGATGCAAAATCGGAGGTGGCTTTTTGGGTGCGGAGCAGCATGCCTGTGGTGCTATACACTTCGATGCGTTGTCCTGCTTGCAGCCCGAAAATGGCTATTTCGCCGGGTATGCCAAAAACGATGATTTTCTCCGAATCGACAATTTTGTTTGCTGTGGTTGACTCTTCGGCTACCGACACACTTTTTACCTCCCAAACGCCAGCGGCACTGGTGCTGCTCGTGTACTTCCACGCCAAGCAAACTTTCTGACCGTTGTATTTGCTCAAATCGATTGCAGTCGATGACACAAAATTCCAGTCGTTGTTGGTGCCGTATTTTGGAATGGTGAGTTGCTTCCATGTGGCACTCGACGGTGCTCCTGCGGTGTAGTCGGTCGAAATCCATAGGGTAAATTCTTTGGAGGGTGTGCCAGCATAGCGGTGTGTGTGGCTGAATGTGAGTTGCGGCTTCCGAGCGCCCGACAGGTCGATGCAGGGCGAGATGAGCCAACTTTCGGCCGCTTTGTTTGCACCGCTTACCTGTCCGCCTATCTTCATGCCATATTTGTCGGTCGGTTTCCAAGTTTGCTGGTTGTATTGGGCAGTGATAACATCGTAAACCGTGAACTGACCTTGCGACGACGAAGCAAAAGTTTCGCTAAAAGGCAGCGCAGCGCATGTGCGCGTGTCGTCGCTGCTGGCGGTGGTGCAGGGCAGTAGGTAGAGTTCGGCCATTTGCCCCTCGCGGTAGAAGGCGAAATAGTCGTTGCCTACGGTGGCGTTGAGCGCAAGCATACGCGTGGTAGTATCGGTATCGGCAAAGAAAAATGTGTAAGAACCAAGTCCGCCATCAATAGTCAGTTCGCGCCCTGTAGCATCGAGAATGGCGGTGTTATCCTTTTTCCACGACACATATTGTGTGCCGTGTTGCAGTTTGGTGGTTGTGCTGCGCAGGTCGCAAGTCCAAACAAGCGAATCGGGTACATTTTCGGTAACGATTTTTGCCAAATCGGCAGTGCCAGTGTTGGCAGCGTTGAAGCGTTTGTTTTTATACAGGCTGGAGGTCATGTAGAAATAGTTGCCTGTTTCGCGTTTGGCCACAATCACAAAATTGCGGTTGTTCTCGGCTTCGCGTTTGGCACGGCGGCGTATCACCTCTACCAGTCCTGCATAGGCATCGATTTTGCCATAGCCCCATGTGTTGTTGGAGGCAGTGCCTGTGTAGGTGTCGCGCCGAGCGGTTGCACGCAGTATGTCGCGCACATCGTAGGTGTTGAGCGTGGGGTCGGCTTGCAGCCATGTGGCCACCACGCCAGTAACAAACGGCGTTGCCATCGAGGTACCGCTCATGTAGCCCCAATAGTACTCGACACCATTCACTTTGGCTGTTTGCGGATTCATAGCCTTACTTAATGTATTGGGCAATGACGACATCACCACATCGCCCGGCGCAGTGATTTCTGGCTTCAAGCGTCCATCGGCCGTAGGACCTTTGCTCGAGAATGGGGCAATTGCGCCTTCTGTCGTACCATGTGAATAATAATTAACATTGGAAGTCCATGCGCCTACGCTGATAATGCCGTTGGCAGTGCCGCCTATTTCGCCCACTGTGTGCGTGGTAAGTCCATTTTTCCAATAAATAGAGTTGTAGTCAGACCCCCATACGCGTACAGTTCCATCTGTTTGAGCAGTAACTTTGAACCCTATTTGATACGATGATTTTGGGTTGAAATTACTAAATTTGACATACACATTGCCCTTGTTGTTGGTAGCATCAGCACTGAGTTGCGTGTAGGCGGTCAATGACCCAGAAGCGTATGTACTATTGCTCCATTTTGTTGATTTCGACGATGCGGTTGCGGTCGATGTAGCTGTACCAGAAGCCAACTCTTTGCCACTTGCGTCCAAATAGACTATTTGCACGGTATATTGCTGTTCTTCGTCGCCCCAAAAATCGGCAAAACCACTACCATCATAGTAATCATCGCTATTGTCGAGTATGAATGTGTGCGACTCACCTTCTTTCAAAGTGGCTTCGCTGTAGAGCGGATATTTGCCTTCGTTGCCTGCCGCACCGCAGATAATGCGTCCTGCGCCTACCATGCCATCGAGTGCGCGGTCGAGTGTGGAAGTGCCGTCGTGTGGACCTTGATGTGTGCCAAGGCTCAAGTTCACCACGGCAGGTTTGCCCACTTCGGTAGCGTAGTCGAATATATATTTTACGCCATCGGCGATATCGGGTTTGCTTGTGCCGTAACTTACCATCACGATGTCAGCATCTCTTGCCACGCCGTAGTAGTCGTTGCCGCTGTAACTGCCTGCTGCAATACCTGTAACATGTGTGCCATGCCCATTCTCATGCTCTGTATTGTCGTATTGTGCTGATTCTATGGACGATTGTGTTTTATACTCTTTTTTTTCTGTATATCCGTTTGCCCTGCTTAAATTTGCTTGCCGCAATACGCGCTTCACGCGCAGTTCCGATGTGTTGTTGGCGTTGTAGAAATTGATATGATTGTACTGAAATTCCATATCGACCACACCAACGATTACATTTTTTCCTAAAAATTTTTGCGGAAAATCTATACTTTGTACCAAGTCCACTCCAGCCGCAGGACGCGCTTGATTCATCTTGAGATGTACGGGCGTACCGATTTCCACCAATTTGATGTTTTCGTCCTGCGACAGTGCTTCGAGGTTTTCCACAGGAATTTGCGCCGTTACAAAATCGCCAAAATCGTTGTTTATCAATGCACTGTAGTTTTCAATTACCGATTTGTCGGCATTGTTGCTGTAGAAATGCACAAATGCCGAAACATACTCTTGGCCGTTTTCAGCCACTTTCAATGCAAAGTTTTTGCGCAGGTTGGTGCGCTGTTCGGTGGTTTTCGCAGTTTTGTTCGCATCAATGAATGCGCGCGAATAGTTCGACAACTTCGACTCTTGTGCCAATGACACTAAGGCTACGCACAAGAACGCTACGATGAATTTTGTTTTCTTCATGTTAAAAAGTTTTTAATGGGTGAAAAAATGTTTTTTTTGCGCCAATAAAAAAGCGCGAATAATCAATTCTACCTATGCTAACATCTCGGCTCTAGTAAAACCATATCAACACATAAGTATAACGAATACTCCACGCTGCTGCATGAATATCCATTCGCTTATCCCCGTTGATATTGGAAATTTACTAGATTTCAGATGTTAGGGGACGGGCTTCCAAGCCCTTCCGAAAAAGAAACAATCAGTTCTACGCCAAGAACTCTGCAAAGTTAAAACAAATTTTGCAATTTTCAAAACGATAACTAGAAACTAGAAATAAAATCGCTTCAACAGTTCAACGATTCAACGCTTCAACAAAAAAGGACGTGGCATGCCGCGTCCCTACTTTTCACTTTATACACTTTTCACTTTATAAACTTTACAAACTTTCAAACTATTTTCGTATCTTTGCAGGTTGGAATAGACTATTTCGGCACGACTTTTGAAAAATATAAAAAATTAAAAAGACATAAAATTATGACAAACAAAAAAGCACTTTTGATGATTCTCGACGGCTGGGGCATCGGCGATGGCAAAAAAGACGATGTTATCAGCCAGATGCCTACGCCCTATTGGGACGGCCTGAACGCCACTTATCCGCACTCGCAGTTGCAGGCGTCGGGCGAAAATGTGGGCTTGCCCGACGGGCAGATGGGCAACTCCGAAGTGGGACACCTCAATATCGGTGCTGGGCGCGTCGTCTATCAAGATTTGGTGAAAATCAACCGCGCCTGCCGCGACAATTCTATCTTGAAAAATCCCGAAATTGTGCGTGCCTACGAGTATGCGGCACAACACGGCGTGAAAATGCACTTCATGGGTTTGGTGAGCGACGGCGGCGTGCATAGTTCGTTCGACCACCTGCTGAAACTGACCGAAATAGCCCACCACTACGGCATCGAGAAGGCGTTTGTGCACTGCTTTATGGACGGTCGCGACACCGACCCACATTCGGGCAAAGGCTTTATCGAAGATTTGGAAAAACATCTGGCTACGACGAGCGGAAAAATCGCCTCGATTGTGGGGCGTTACTACGCTATGGACCGCGACAAACGCTGGAATCGTGTGAAAGAGGCCTACGACCTGCTGGTGTCGGGCATTGGCGAAAAAGCCACCGATATGCCTGCCGCCGTGCAAAAATCGTACGACGCGGGCGTAACCGACGAATTTATCAAACCGATTGTGCATGTCGATGCTGCTGGCAAGCCGCTGGCGGTTATCGAACCCGACGATGTGGTCATCTTTTTCAACTTCCGCAACGACCGCGCCAAAGAGTTGACCATTGCGCTGACGCAAAAAGATATGCCCGAAGAGGGAATGCACACGCTGCCGCTGCACTATTTCTGCATGACGCCTTACGATGCGTCGTTCACGGGGCTGCACATTCTTTTCGACAAAGAAAATGTGGTCGATACGCTGGGCGAAACGCTGTCGAAAATCGGCAAAAAGCAGTTGCACATAGCCGAAACCGAAAAATATGCGCATGTTACCTTCTTTTTTAACGGCGGTCGCGAGCAGCCATTTGCAGGCGAGGAGCGTATTCTGATTCCGTCGCCCAAGGTGGCGACCTACGATTTGAAACCCGAAATGAGTGCCTACGAGGTGGCGGCTGCGCTGAATGCCGAATTGGACAAACAGAAGTTCGATTTTGTGGTCATCAATTTTGCCAATGGCGATATGGTGGGGCATACAGGCGTGTACGAGGCCATCGAAAAGGCCGTGGTAACCATCGACAAATGTGTGGAAAGTGTGGTAGAAACCGCCAAACGCAACGGCTACGAGGTCATTATCATTGCCGACCATGGCAACTGCGACCATGCACTCAACGCCGATGGCACACCCAACACAGCCCATTCGCTCAATCCTGTGCCGTTTGTTTATGTGTCTGAAAAACAGAATGTTACGGTCGAAAACGGCATTTTGGCCGATGTCGCACCATCGATTTTGCACATCATGGGCATAGCGCAACCCGCCGACATGACAGGCAAAAATCTGATTCACGAAAATTAGTAGAAAAACCCATAAAAAAGAGAACAACAATGAAAAAATTATCATGTTTTGCCGCCATTGGTGCGCTGCTGTGCTGCACCACGCTTTTTGCGCACGACGAGGTGTTGATGACCATCGACGGTAACGACATCACCAAAGAGGAGTTCGAATACATCTACAACAAGAACAACACGAACAATGTGATTGACAAAAAATCGTTGGAAGAGTACCTCGAACTGTTCAAAAATTTCAAACTGAAAGTGATCGAAGCCGAGCATCTTGGGCTGGACACGCTGCCAGCGTTTCTGAACGAACTGCGCGGCTATCGCACCCAGTTGGCAAAGCCCTATCTCACCGACCTTTCGATGGAGGAAAAACTGTGCCAAGAGGCGTACGAACATCTGAAACAAGATGTGGAGGTGAGCCATATTTTGGTGAAACTGCCCGAAAATGCCACGCCAGCCGACACGCTTGCCGCCTACCAAAAGGCGATGACGGCGCGCAAACGCTTGAACAAAGAGGATTTTGGCACAGTGGCGCTCGAACTGTCGGACGACCCATCGGTGAAAAACAACCACGGCTATCTCGGATTTTTCACGGGTGGCATGCTGGTCTATCCGTTCGAAAAAGCGATGTACACGCTAGCCGATGGTGAAATTTCGGCACCAGTGCGCACTTTCTACGGCTACCATGTGATAAAAGTGCATAGCCACCGTCCTGCGGTGGGGCAGGTGCATGTGTCGCACATCATGAAAATGGTGAAGCGCGACGCTCCCGAAGCCGATTGGCAGAAAGCGCACGACGAAATTGTGGCGGCTGCCGAGCGCGTCAAAAATGGTGAAGCGTTTGCCACTGTGGCCAAAGAGGTGTCGGACGACCGCGGCACGGCGATGCGTGGCGGCGAACTGTCGTGGTTTGGCGTGGGACGCATGGTGCGCGAGTTCGAACAGGCGGCTTTTGCCTTGGAAAATGTGGGCGATGTGAGCGAACCTGTGCGCTCGCCGTTTGGTTGGCACATCATCAAACTCGAAGGCAAACGCGGCTTGGATTCGTACGAACAGAAACGCCCCGAACTGCTGCGCCAAATGCAGCGCGACGAACGGGCGCAACTCGGCCGTAATGTGCTGGTCGATAGGCTGAAAGCAGAGTACAACTATCAGGAAAAAGCGGGCGCAATGGACGGCGTTGTAGCATTTTTGCACCAGCACCCAACTGTCGATTCGACCTATTTTGTGGCAGTCGATGAACTGACCGACACGCTGGCGACCTTTGCCGACATGGTGCTGACACAGCGCGATTTGGCGTTTGTGCTTGGCATCACGAGCAACGACGGCGCACCGTCGCTCGCCATGTTCGACGAACGCGTGAAAGAGTTTGTCGCCGAGCAGATTTTGTCGTACGAAGAGACGCAACTCGAAACAAAATATCCCGAATTTCGCTATCTGATGCAGGAGTACCACGATGGCATTTTGCTGTTCGACATCAGCAATACCGAGGTTTGGGACAAGGCCGCCAAAGACACCGAAGGACTGAAAAACTATTTCGACGCCAACAAAGCGAACTATGCGTGGGACACGCCGCACTACAAAGGGCGCATTGTCTATTGCAAGGACGCTGCCACCGCCAAAACCGTGAAAAAACTGATTGCCAAACTGCCGTCCGACTCGGTAAATTCGTACTTGGACGCACGCATCAACAACGACAGTGTGCTGTTTGTCAAAACTACAGCAGGGCTTTGGAAAAAAGGCGACAATCCTGTGGTCGATAAGTTGGCGTTCAAAGACAAAACTGCCGAAATGGCTGAAAATACGGAACTTCCAGTAGTCTTTGTTGTGGGCAAAATGCTGAAAAAAGGCCCCGAAGCCTACACCGATGTGCGTGGTGCAGTTACTGCCGACTACCAAAACGAACTCGAACGCCGTTGGATTGAGGCTCTGCGCGCCAAATACCCGATTGTGGTAAACGAAAGCGTGCTGAAAACGATAGAATAGTTTTTTAGTTAGAAGTGAGAAGTTAGAAGTGAGAAGTTTCTTAGTGTGAAAGTGTGAAAGTGTGAAAGTAGGGACGCACTGCGTGCGTCCGAAACGATTCAACGATTAAACGCTTCAACAATTCAACAAATAACCAAATAACCAAATAACCAAATCCACTATTAAACTTATCAACTAATCAACTCATCAACCCTGAAATAATGTAGCATGAAACCTTGTCTTATCATCGCCATTTGTGGTGTGCTGTGTGTGTCGTGCCAAAAGAAAAAGCCCGAGGCCGATGCGTTGCGCCAGCCGCTCATCGAGGTCGAAGGTCGTTTTCTCTATCAGGACGAACTGAATGCCGTGATTCCGCAGGGCATTTCCACCGCCGATAGTGCGGCTTTGGCCGATGCGTTCATACGAAATTGGGCGACCAATGTGTTGCTCTACGAAAACGCCAAACGCAATGTGGCCAACGAAGCCGAAATCGAGCAGATGGTCGAAGAGTATCGCAAGTCGCTGACGATTCACTACTATCAGCAACGGCTTGTGGCACAGCGACTTGGCGATGTGAGCGACGACGAGGTGGCGGCCTTCTACGAGGCGCACGCCACGCAGTTTCCGCTGCACGACAATCTGTTGCGCGGCGTGTTTCTGAAAGTGCCAAACAGCGCGCCAAACATCGACAAGGTGCGCCGTGCGTTCAAAAAACTCGACGACGACCAAAACATTCAAAAATTGGAAGAATACAGCGTGCAGCACGCCGCCAGTTACGACTATTTTGTCGATACTTGGATTCTGCTTAACGATTTGGCCAAGCGCATGCCGCTCGAAGGCATCGACCAGAAAGCGTTGCTCACCAACAATTCGTTCTACGAAACATCGGACTCGACCTACACCTACATGCTCGACATTGTCGATTACAAACTGATTGGGACGACTGCGCCGCTCGAAGTGGTGAACGAACGCATTCGCACAATGCTCAACAATCAGCGCAAAATGGAGTATATCAAACAGTTCGAACTGTCGCTCTACGACGACGCAGCGAGCAGCGGAAAAATCACCTTTTATCCACCCGTTTTTGAAAACAAAAATTTAGAATCGACCTTTGAAGATGAAGCAAAAGAGTAAAATAGCGGTGTTGTGCGCCTTGCTGGCCAGTTCGTTGGCGGCTGTGGCACAGAGCAATATGATCGACGGCGTGGTGTGGGTTGTGGGCGACAACGCCATCATGCGCAGCGATGTGGAAGAGCAGCGTATGCGCTTGCAATACGAAGGGCAGCGGCTGCAAGGCGACCCTTACTGCGTGATTCCCGAACGCATTGCGCTGCAAAAACTGTTTCTGCACCAAGCCAAAATCGACAGCGTCGAAGCCAGCGAATCGCAGGTAGAAATGCAGGTGAATATGCGTATGGACCACTTTTTGCGCGAAATCGGCTCGAAAGAGAAATTGGAAGAGTATTTCAAAAAGACCACTTCCGAAATCAAAGAGGAGATGCGCCAAACCATTGCCGACCAGATGACCATTCAGATGGAGCAGCAGAAAATCACAGGCGACATAAAACTGACGCCCGCCGAGGTGCGCGAATTTTGCGAATCGTTGCCAGCCGATAGCGTGCCGATGGTGCCCGCCGCAGTCGAAGTGCAGATAATTACGCTCGAACCGCCCATTCCGCAGGAAGATTTGGAGGCGACCAAAAGCCGCTTGCGCGAATACGCCGAGCGTGTGAACAACGGCTCTGCCGACTTTTCGATGTTGGCGCGCCTCTATTCCGACGATCCCGGCACCGCCTCGAAAGGTGGCGAACTGGGATTTTTTGGGCGTGGCACGATGGTGCCAGAGTTCACCAACGCCGCCTTTGCGCTTACCGAGCCAGGACAGGTTTCGCGCGTTTTCCAAACCGAATTTGGCTACCACATCGTGCAACTCATCGAGAAGTGCGGCGACCGCATCAACTGCCGCCACATCTTGTTGCGCCCACGCGTGTCGGCACCCATCAAAGAGAAAACTTTTGCGCGGCTCGACAGTTTGGCGACCGATATTCGCACAGGGAAAATAACTTTCGACGATGCAGCGCTCAACTTTTCGGCCGACAAAAACACGCGCATGAATGGCGGCGTGATGACCAACGCAAACACTGGTGCATCGAAATTTGAATATCAAGATTTGCCGTCCGAAGTGGCGAAAATCGTTTACAATATGGGTATTGGCGAAATTTCGCAGCCGTTTGCCATGATGGATCAGTCGCTCGGGCGCGAGGTGTATGCCATCGCCAAACTGAAATCGAAAACGCCCAACCACAAAGCCAATCTCACCGACGACTATCAACTGCTGAAACAGCATTGCGAAGCGGCAAGACAGCAGGAAATTCTGTCGAAATGGATTGAGCAGAAAATAAAAGAGACCTACATCTACATCGATCCCGACTGGCGCAACTGTGAGTTTGAACATGCGGGTTGGATTAAAAACGACAAGGCAAAAGGTGGCTTCTAATAGGCAACATATCATTGCACTGATTGTCGCTCTAATGACGATGGTCGGTGCGTTGGCGGCGCAAAACAGCATGAAGCCAGCGGCACTGCGCACAGCACCGAAGGTTGTGCAGTCGTCGCGCGCATCGGACAGCGGCGCAAAGCCCAAAACGCACCAAAAATCGTCGCAGCAGCGCACGATGATCTATCTCGAAAATGCCGAAACATTCAGTTTCGACGAAGATGTGAACGCCGAAGCGCAACTGCTCAAAGGCAATGTGCGTTTCCGCCACGACGATGTGTTTCTCTATTGCGACAGCGCCTATTTTTTCGACAAGAAAAATTCGTTCAACGCCTACGGTCATGTCAAAATTGTGCAGGGCGACACCCTATTTATATATGGCGATGTGCTTTACTACGACGGCGACACCAAAATGGCGCGCTTGCGGCACAATGTGCGCATGACCGACCGCACCGTTACGCTCGTTACCGACAGCCTCAACTACGACCGCGTGGCCAATGTGGGCTACTACTACACGGGCGGCAAACTGTTCGACACAGAAAATGTGCTGACTTCGGTCTTTGGCTACTACTATCCGAACGACGAGATGGCGCTGTTTCGTGCCGATGTGCTGCTCACCAATCCGCGTTTCACCATGCGCGCCGACACGCTGAAATACTACACGCCAACGGCCATTGCCGAAATGGTGGGGCCGACAACCATTCTCTACGAAAACGAAACCACCATCTACTCCGAATTGGGACAGTACGAAACACGCACCGAGCAGTCGCACCTTTATCGCAATTCGTGGGTGAAACACATTGATGGTCAGACACTTGTGGGCGACACCATTTTCTACGACAAGAGAACTGGCGAGGGGCGCGCCTATTCCAATGTGCATCTGAACGATTCGGCGAATCAGATTTCGCTCTACGGCAATTTTGTCTATTACAAAGAGGAGGGCGATGTGGCGCTGGCCTACGATTCGGCACTGATGGTGGAGTATTCGTCGCCCGACACGGTCTATCTCAATGCCGATACGCTCTACGCCTACGCAGCCGATTCTACCGACAAAGTGGTGCGGGCGTTCCACCATGTGCGCATATTCCGTGTCGATGTGCAGGCGGTGTGCGACTCGGCAAGTTTCGAAACGCGCGACTCGGTCATTCACCTGATGCAGTCGCCTGTGGCGTGGTCGGGCGAGCGGCAAATCACGGGCGACACCATGCACATCTATTCGCTCAATGGCGCGCCCGAACGCCTGCATGTGGTGGGCGCAGCGTTTGTTTGCGAACAGCAGGACTCCAATTATTACAACCAAATCTCTGGAAAAGAACTCATTGCGCACATTGCCGACAACGAATTGCGTATGGTCGAGGTGCGTGGCAATGCCGAATCGATATATTTTCCGCTCGACGACGACAGCCTGATGATTGGGCTGAATCAGACCACGAGCAGTTATCTAACGGTCTATCTGCAAAACCAGAAAATAGAGCGCATTGTGCTTTATCCGTCGCCCGAAGGCGTGCTAACGCCGATGGCGCAAACCACCGAAGAGATGTTGCGTCTGCCCGGTTTTTCGTGGCAAGAGGTGATTCGACCGCTCTGCTGGCAAGATGTGTTTGCACGGCCAGAACGCCCAAAAATCGATACCACAACAAAACGCCGCCGCTCGGGACGCGTCGAACCTGAAGAGAGCGAAACCGCCGCAACCGACAAGCAGAAAAAGTCGAAAAAACAGTCGCAAACGAACACAAATAGCCAATCGACCGAAACGCCGCAGATGTCGATACCTGCACTTGGTGGCGGCACAAACACACTCCAAAAACAGGTAGGCCGATGAGTAGGGTAGTAGTGGCACTGACAATGACCGAAACCGCCGCTACGGCGATGCGTTTTGCCGAGGCGGTGGCAGCCGCTTTGCAGCACGATGTGCGCTGTTTGCGTTTGGACGCTGCAACCACCGCCGACACGGTGCGTGCTGCCGATTTGGCCGACGAGTTGGAGCGCATCGATGCTTCGATGGTGGTGGCAGAAATTGCGCAACGGCGTGATATTCAGTCTTTTCTGAACGCCTGCCGCAACTTGCGAGTGCCATACCTTTTTGTCCGCTCTGGAAATGAGCCAAAATTCAGTACGGTGGCGTTGCCTGTCACATTTCTGCCCGAAGAGAAAGAAAAAGGCCCATTTGCAGCGGCTTTTGGACGCTTTTTTCACGCCAAATTGGTGATTTTTCGCCCGAAAGATTACGGCACACGCGCCGCACGCAATATCGAAGCGATGAAAACGCTTTTTGATTCGTTTTCGCTTGATTATGAGGAAGTTAATGCACGCAAAGACAGCGACGGTGTGGAGCGTGAGGCGGCTGTGTGGGCGCAACAAAATGCCGATTTGACCATCGTTTCGGCATCGCGCGAATATGGCTTGGACGATCTGATTTTTGGCAGCAAAGAGCGCAAAATTCTCGAAAAAACAACGCAGCCCGTGCTGCTCGTCAATCCGCGCGGCGACCTATACGCACTCTGCGACTGAACCATTTTTTTCAGGGGACTTCTATAAATTCCCCGTTTAATAATGAAATTAACGAATGATGAATTTTTGAATACTTTTGTGCGCTTTTTGTTTTTGGGCTACATCTGTCTGACTTTCACTCAATTACAATGCCACCGCATTGCGCTTTCGCTCAAGCCAAACATCTGCTAGCCCCAAATTCAAAAATCACTACAAAGAAATTTATAGAAATCCCCTGAACAGATAAAACGACACATACCTATGAAACGACTTTTTATTGCGGTTATTTTGATTGTCAGTGTTTCGGCTGTTTGTGCGCAAACGCTTGATTATCCGATAGTTAAGGTCGGCGGCAAGGAGTATTATTCCTACACGGTCGAGCCGAAAGATGGGCTGTTTGCCATTGCGCGCAAGTTTGGCGTTACGCAAGCCGATTTGCACGCCTGCAATCCGCATCTGACCGAAGGTTTGCAGATTGGGCAACAAATTTTGGTGCCTGTAACCGAAAAAGCCACCGCTCAAAACGATGTGATTGTACACGAGGTGCAGCCCAAGGAGACGCTCTACGCACTTTCGCGCAAATACAATGTGCCAATCGAAAAAATTGTGCAGCAAAATCCCGAGTTGGTCGACGGCTTGAAAGTTGGGCAGCGGCTGCGCATTCCGCGCTTGGTTGTTGGTAGCGAAAAAACGGTGCAAGTTGCTGAAAATCAGGAGAAAACAGCCGAAGCGCCAGCCGCCGAGCCGCGCAAACATATCGTGCAATCGAAGGAGACGCTCTACAGCATCAGTCGCCTCTACGGCACTTCGGTCGAAGAGTTGGTCGAACTCAACGGCATTACCAGTGCCATCAGGGTGGGCGATACGCTTCTGATTTCGGCACCGCAAGTCAAGCCAAAAGCAACGCAACTGATTGTGGCTCAACCAAATACGCTGATGTACGACACCGTAGCAAAGGCGGACACTGTTGCACCAATCGACGAAACGCCTATCGTGGCCGAAAAAGCGGCGGTCGTGCTGCCGACAAATGCGCTGAAAGTGGCGGTGTTGATGCCGTTCATGCTCAAAACGCCTTATATCGACTCGTCGGTGAACTATTTTTGGGAGTTTTATCGCGGCGTGCTGCTCGGTCTTGAAAATGTGAAACGCCTCGGAATTTCGGTCGAACTGCATGTTTACGACATCGAAAAGTCGCTCGAAACGCTCGATTCGGTGCTGCATTGTCCCGAACTGGCCGAAATGGACCTGCTCATTGGCCCAGCATACGCCAATCAGGTGGCTCTGGTGGCCGATTTTGCCAAACAAAATCAACTTTTCACGCTGATTCCGTTCACTTCGAAAATAGAAAATGCCAACGAATACATCTTGCAGTTCAATCCGTCGCAAGAGAAAATTTTGCCCTTTGTGGCGCACACCATCGCCAAGCGTTTTTCGTCGCAAAACATCGTGATAGCGCGCGTTTCCGACAAGCGCGACAAAGCCAATCTTTTGGCCGACGAACTGACAAAAACGCTGCACAAGATGCGCAAACCGTGCAAAGAGATTCACCTCTCGGCCGACAATGTCGATACGCTGCGAACCATCGTTGGGCGCAACCGCACGCTGCTGCTCATTGCCACGCCACACGCCGAGGTGGTCGCTCCTATCTTGCCGAAAATCAAGGAGTTAGCCTTGCCGTTTATCCAAATTTGGGGCTTCGAAGATTGGAAACAGTGGACCACCTACATCGATGGCACCTACTACCATTCGCTGTTCTACCGCCGCAATACCGATGCCTACGAACAGAACTACACGGCGTGGTTTGGCGAACATACGGTAGAAACCGAGCCGCACTACGACCTGATTGGCTACGATGTGGCGAACTACATGGCCACCGCGCTCGATGCCAATCGACACAACCCCACCGCTGCCTTTGGCAAAGTGGCGTGCGACTGTCTGCAAACAGATTTCAAATTCGAGAAAGGCACTGATGGACAGTGGATTAACACCAGTTGGCACCTCTTTGGCTACTACAACCAAAAATTGAACGAGATAGAATGAAAAATGCCAAAATAAAAGCCGTTTTTGCACTGACGCTGCTGCTTTTTGCTGCGCCGATGGCTGCGCAACGCTATTTCTACGAACCAGAATATGCGCTCGGCGTGCGAGCTGGCGCAACGGCCTCGTTCGTGTCGTTTGTCCCTGCCATTTCCGATAGGCAACTGCTCTACGGAGCGCAGGTTGGCGTGGCGTTTCGCTACATCACCGACCGCCATTTTGGCATTCAGGTCGAAACAAATTTCACGCAGCGCGGTTGGAAAGAGAAAAGCGACGCATTCACCTACGAGCGCCAACTCGACTACATCGAAATTCCATTTTTGTCGCACATCTATTTTGGCAAAAAATACTTCCGCTGGTTCTTCAATCTGGGGCCAGAAATCAGTTTTCGCGTGGACGACCGCACCAAAAAGAACACCATTTCCTCCGACGACCAAAAATCGGCACGCCACACAGACCCGTTCAAAACCGTTTTCGACTACGGCATTGCCGTCGGTACAGGCTTCGAATTTCAGACGCGAAGGGCCGGCATTTACCAACTCGAAGCACGCTATTCGTTCGGGTTGGGCGACCTGTTCAAAAACTCTACCAGCGACACCTATAGCCGCTCGTCGAACCAAAACATTTCGCTCTGCTTGGGCATTTTGTTCAACATCAAACGCAAAACGCAACCAATCTATTGACACACATGACCGATATGAAATTTGTAGGAATCATTCCAGCGCGTTACGCTTCTACGCGTTTTCCGGGCAAGCCGCTGGCCGACATTTTTGGCAAACCGATGATACAGCATGTTTACGAGCGTGCTTCGCAAGTGCTTGAAACTGTGGTAGTTGCAACCGACGATAAGCGCATTTACGATGCCGTTGAGGCGTTTGGCGGTAGGGTAGTGATGACTTCGGAAAACCACAAAACTGGCACCGACCGCTGCTACGAGGCGCTGACAAAACTGCCCGACCGCTACGATGTGGTCATCAACATTCAGGGCGACGAGCCCTACATCGCTACCGAACAGATAGAGGCGTTGAAGCACTGTTTCGATGCGAATGGCACTCAGTTGGCTACCCTTGTAAAGCCATTCGCACCCGATGCTACCTATCAGGAATTGCAGAATCCAAATGCGCCGAAAGTCGTTGTAAATCAGCACGATGAAGCCATCTATTTCAGCCGTTCGGTAGTGCCATATCTGCGCGGCGTGGCTCCCGACGAATGGGTGCAGCGCCACACCTACTACAAACACATCGGCATCTACGCCTACCGCACCGATATTTTGGCGCAAATCACCAAAATGGCGCAAACGCCGCTCGAAAAAGCCGAGTCGCTCGAACAGTTGCGCTGGATCGAAAATGGGCTGCACATCCGCGTGGCCATTACCAACGCCGAAAACATCTCCATCGACACCCCCGACGACCTCGCTGTGCTACTGCAAAAAAAGTCGCAAGAATAGATTTTAAGAACATAGAATATAGAACATAGACTTTTTAATTACCCAATTATCTAATTTCTAATTATTTAATTAAAAATGCTGTGGCGTTTAGGAACGCAAATAACTCATAATTCTAAATTCAAAATTCTTAATTGAAAGAAAACCCTTCCCCTGCTTCCGCAGGTACTCCCCTTGAAAAGGGGAGAGGACTGTACCAAGTTGGACGCGTACCTGTCCCCTTTGCAAGAGGACGAGAAAAACGGCAGTTTTTCGGGCGGGGTTAGAAAGCCAATGAACAATGAATAATAATCGTCGGCGTTTCAAATACCGAAAACCTAAAACTTGAAACCACTTTATACTTTCAACTTTATAGACTTTATACACTTTCAACTTTATAGACTTTATAAACTTTTAACTTTACAAACTTTCAACTCCCATGAAATACAAACGAATTCTTTTGAAATTGAGCGGTGAATCGCTCATGGGCGCAAAGCACCACGGTATCGACGAGCAGCGGCTGGACGAGTATGCCACGCAAATAGCCGACATTGTGCGCAGCGGCGTGCAGGTGGGCATCGTGATTGGCGGCGGCAACATTTTCCGCGGTTTGAGTGGCGCCGCGCAAGGTTTCGACCGTGTGAAAGGCGACCAAATGGGCATGTTGGCCACCGTTATCAACAGTTTGGCACTCAGTTCTGCCCTCGAAAAGAAAGGCGTTCGTGCGCGTGTGCTCACGGCTGTGCGTATGGAGCCGATTGGCGAATTTTATAGCAAACCGAAAGCCATCGAGGCGTTGGAGCGCGGCGAAGTTGCCATTTTTTCGGCAGGGACGGGCAATCCCTACTTCACCACCGACACGGGTGCGTCGTTGCGTGCCATCGAAATCGAAGCCGATGTGATGCTCAAAGGCACGCGCGTGGACGGCATCTACACCGCCGACCCCGAAAAAGACCCCACAGCCACTCGTTTCGACGAAATCACCTTCGACGAAATCTACAACCGTGGCCTGAAAGTGATGGACTTGACCGCCACCACCATGTGCAAAGAAAACCGCCTACCCATCGTCGTTTTCGACATGGACACATACGGCAATCTATCCAAAGTCGTCTCTAGCGAAAAAATCGGCACGCTGGTGCGGTAGCGGTGGACTCCTCTCAAGTTTTTTGCGGTTGCTAACGAAACACAACAATAATATGGAAGAAAATTGTATAGAACTTATTGACAAGTATATTGATAACTATCTTGAAAAAGTAACAGCTGATAACGCCCAACAAGTAATTGAAGACTTTGAAGAGAACTGGAAAATAATTACAGCATACATGGCAGATAATACGCCAAAGCATCAATCGAAATACGGTCTTGCACTTGTAATTTTTTCCGTAGCAAATTATGAATTACCGAACATTAAAGAAAAAAATATTGAGTACCTCTCTCGCCTAATTTATCAATATGATAAAGATGAGAATGTGAAATATAAGTTTGAAGTAAAACAATCATTATTTTTCAATCTTGGTTTATGTTGGCATAAGTTAGGAAAATTATATGATAGTCAAGCAGTTGAAGCCTTCAAAAAATATGTTTATTACTCTATTACTCTATCAAGTCATACAAGTTATCGGCCAACCGCATATGCTTTTAGGAAATGTACAACATTTTTATACCAATCATTGATTAACGAACAACTGAATATATCATCGCCGACCACATTTAACGATCCGTTTGATTGCCCCATAAGAGCATTACTAAATAAAAGCGAAGATGTTTATTCTTTGGTAAGCCAAGCATATCAGCATTGTTTGAAGATTGCGTGTTTTTCAAGCAATGTCAGATTGCCATATTCAAAAGATTTCAATAGTCCACCTATTGATAACGAAAAGAATCACAAAAAAGATAAAAAGGAGTACTTAAATAGTTTGATGTGGGGACATTATGCAGATTCCCACAAAGGTATATGCATAAAATATAGATTCTGCAACGCTCTTTCACTATTAGGAGGCGATAATCCAAATATTGTCGCATATTTCAAAGATGTAAAGTACTCTGATGGTGATATGAGTAAATATTCAAACAAAGACTCTATCGCCTTGGAAGATGCGTTTTTTCTAAAAGGGAAACAATGGGAATACGAGAATGAACTTCGATTTCTTTACTATGACCTAAATGGTCAAGGTAACTATGGAGCAGTTGATATCCCCAATTGTATAGAAGCAATTTATTTTGGTTTGAAATGCTCGGATCAAGATAAAAAAACAATTCAAAATATTATGAGGTCAAAATCTTTTATACAAAAAGACCTAAATGGGGGAATCATACATAGAACACCAATCTGTTTCTATCAGATGGAATTGGATTATAAACACTTTGGTCGATTGAAGGCCGTAAAATTGTGACCTATAGTTTTTTTTACAGCCCAAATTACTCCCCCCCCAAAAAAAAACAAAAAAAAACTCCCCACGGCTTGCCGTGGGGAGGAGTGTATGGTTGCGCTATGCGCAAATGCTTACTCCGCTTTTGCGATGGTGAGCGTGGCGGGATCTACTGTGGCATCGTAGGTGTAGAGCACCTTGTCGCCTGCTACGAGGTCGCCAGCATCCAATGGATACCAATCCGAACCATCATCAACGGCAGCGGTATTGATATTGGCACCTACATTCGTAAAGCCTTCCAACAGTGTGGTGGTGAAGGTGTAAACCTCTTTGTCTTCGGCTTTGGCCATTTGCTTCCACTGCCAACCTTCGGCTTCGCACTTGATGAACATAACGCCTTCTACTGGATCTGGTTTCTGTTCTGGGCAAATGCTTGCGTTGATGTTTTTGAAGCCGTAGATAACATCGTTCATCGTTACATCGGCAATTGTCAAGTTGCCGCTCTTGGCCGAGCAGGTGTCGCCTTCCGATGGAGCATTGACAACCATCTCATAGTCCCACGAACCATTAGCACTATACTTATACTCACGACCGATTTTTGCTTTGATGCCTTCGATTTTGAAAGTTTTGCCGTCAACGCGGGTCATCTCGTATACGAAAGGAGTTTCTGACGACCAACTATTTTCTACAAAGTCGCCCAAAACATATACTTTTACGGTATCAGCAACTTCTTGTTCGAGCGTCAGGTTGAATGCAATTTCGTATTCTGGTTCATCGACACAAGGATTAACCTTGAATTGGTAACTGCGTACATAAACCACGCCACCGATTGTTGGCACAATCATCTTGGTTTCGGTTTCGTATTCAACTTCGAAAGTAGCCTCGCCTTTAACCAATTCGCATGGTTTTTCTTCGGAACCAATCCACTGGTGATCCCATCCGCTTGGGAATGTACCATCGGCAGCCAGAGCGCAAGGTTTGCCTTCGAGTTGTGTGATTTCAGAAGTAGGAACAATCACGGCTTTGTACCAGTTGGTGTAACCTTCGATTTTCTCGAATGCAGCCAAGTTCTCTACTTCGGTGCTCCAACCATTGTAGTTGCCTGCAAATACCAGCGGATTGCAGTCGCTGTAGTCCACGGCATTCCAAACTACGGTGTAGGCACCTTCGGTGGCGGCTACTTCGGGTACCGTGCTTTTGATGTCGGGTGTAGGTGTAGCCTCTTTGTTCTCGTCTTTTTTGCAACCAGCAAAGATTACAGCGCCTACGAGAAATGCGCCCATGAATACTTTTAGAGTTTTCATAATTAAAAAAGATTAAGTTGTTAATAAAAAGTGATTAAAATTTGTCGTTTAATAGCCTGGGTTTTGTTTCAGTTTACTATTGGCGGTAATTTCGCTAAGTGGCAGCGGATACAGGGCGCGGAAATCTTCGGGCGAAGCGTTTATACCCAGCAATTCGCCTGCTTTGTACTCCCAGCGATATGCTTTGCCTGTGAACAGCCCAAAGCGGATAAGGTCGCTGCGGCGCAGACCTTCGCTATAGAGTTCGCGGCCGCGTTCGTCGATTATATTCAACCCTTTGAGCGGAGCATCGGTCAAGTTCCAACCTGTTTTCTCTTCGGCACCTGCACGGCGGCGTACGGTATTCACAGCATCATCGACACTCATGCCACACTGCGTGCCGCCACGCAAAACTGCTTCGGCATAGTTCAGATAGGCCTCGCCCAAACGCATCAGCGGCACATCCATATCGGGATACTTGGTGTCGTGTGCAGCACGAGTAGTGTCGGCCATCAGGTTCGAGAATTTTTGAATGCCCCAGCCCGAAAGGAATTTATCTTTCGTGTTTTCGAACCAAAATTGGCACGCATAGGTGTTGGCACCATCGGTGCTGTAGTTGCAAAAGCGCGCACGAGCGTCGTTGGCTGCTTTGGCTATTACATCGGCATTGCCACAGTAGTCGCCGTAGGCTTTTTTGGCTGCTTCTTCGGTGGTAATCTCTTTCGCAATGGGCGAAGAGAATTTGGGGCAGAAGAGTTGAACAAGTTGCGCACGCGAACGAATACATTTCCAGTTTTCGGTAATGCCATACGCAGGCATACCGCTTGTGTAGCACGACGCTATCAGGAACAGCGAAGCACCATACGACTGTGTTTCGATACCATCTTGTGCGATGGGCAGAATAATCTCTTTGTACGCATCGTTTATGCCTGCGAGGTTGTCGTTGTCGCCCATAAACAGGTAGCGATATTCCGAGGCCAATTCGTAGCCGCCCTTTGTCAGCACTTCGTTGGCATAGAAAGCCGCATCGGTGTACTCTTTTTCCAAGTCGGTAATTTTCTGAACGCCATTGCGGTCTTTACCATAAATTTCGGCATTGAGGCAAAGGCGGCTAAGCAGCATCCACGCTGCGCTCTGATCGACACGATAGTAACTGGGGCGTTGCCCAGCAGGAGAAAGGTTCGGTGCGATGTTCTCTTCCAACTCTTTTTTGAGCCACGAATAGAGGTCGGGGCGTTCTATTTGGTCGGGCAGAGTTCCCAAGTCGAGGTGTTCGACCATAGGCACATTGCCAAACATATCGAGCAGATACCAGTAGTTGAGCGCACGGATAAAACGCACTTCGGCTATCTCCTCTTTGGTTGCTCCAGTAGCATACTGGTCGAGATAGAGGTTGCAGAGCGTAATGTCGAAATAGAGGCGCGCATACAGACCTTTGATGAGCGAGTTGCTCGCAGTCCACGACATTTTGCGAATGTCGTCAACGCCCACATCGGGCCAAATCCAATAGATTTGGTCGGCAGGGAACTCTTGCAGCGAGTAGGTCATGCGGTAGAACGACGAGGTGCCTTCGTCAACACCAGCCACATCACCATTGCCGCTGGGGCCTTGCTGACCCGTGAGTGCCAGCGTGGAGTAGATTTTCACAAACAACGATCTGGCATCGATCGACGAACTCGAATTCGGGTCTATCGTCTGCACATTCAAGTCGTTGACGCACGAACTTAAGCCTGCAAGCACTATTGCAAAAATGGCTATTGAATATCTTTTCATGGTAGTTTATATTTTTTCGTTGATTAAAAATTAAGACTAACACCGATTATCGCCGACATCGAGCGTGGGTAGATGTTGTTGTCGATACCGCCATAAACCTCTGGGTCGAGTCCCGAATAGCCCGAAATAACTATTGGATTCGATACTGTGGCGTAGAGTCGTGCGTTGATTTTCGGATTCTTGTCGAATGTGTAGCCCAGCGTGATGTTGTCGATGCGCAGGAACGAGGCATTTTCGACGAAAATGTCCATTTTGTAGGCGTTGGAACTGGCCGAAACAGTATTCGAACCCGAAACGGCAGCATAAATTGTTTCCGTTCCTTTGATAATGTTGGTGAAACCGCCCGAGCGTTCGGGGCTTGCAATCGACGACATTCTGCCAGCCGCCACATCGTTGTACACATAGTTGCCTATGCTCGAACGCAGCGAGAAACTGAGGTCGAAGCCGTGGAACTGCATTTTGCTTTGGAAACCGAGTGTAACGGGCGCCATTGGGCTTTTGTAGGCCACAAGGTCGCTCTCGTTGATGATGTCGTTTCCATTGGCATCTTTATCACCATTTTGGTTCACAATTTCATAGTAACCCTGATCGTTTTTGTAGGTTCTATAAACCCAGAATGTATTGGCTGCGTAGCCCTCTTGGTGGCGTTGAATGGTATTACCTGTGCCAGACGAAATGCCGCCTGTTTCGACATAATAGTTTTTGCTTGTACCAGAGGTGAGCGATTCAATCATATTTTTGTTGTAGGTGGCATTGAAACCGATGTCCCACTTGAAGTTTTTGAGATTGATGGCCGTTGCATTCAGCATAAACTCAACGCCTTGGTTGCTCAAACTGCCGATGTTCGACACCACTTGGTTCGAGAAATTCATGCCAGCAGGCACATCGATTACCGAAATCAGGTCTTTCGTCAAGCGGTAGTAGTAGTCGATGCTGAACGACACACGATTGTTGAGAAATGCCAAGTCCATACCAGCATTGTAGGTGGTGGTCTTCTCCCAAGTCAGATCTTCGTTATAGGCACCCGGGCGATAATTCCCTTCGTAGATATAGTTGCCATCGCCATCTTTCAACGGATAATTGGCGTGTTCGCGCGATTGGGTGTAGATCAACAGTGCTGGGTAGTCGCCTTGCCCAAGGTCTTGCTGACCCGTGATACCATAGCCGAGGCGCAGTTTCCATTCGCTCAATGTGTTGTTGTCTTTGAAAAATGTCTCTTTGATTTTCCAACCCAACGCTACCGATGGAAATACGCCCCACTGGTTGTTTTTGCCTTTCGAATTGCGGTAAGCAAAGCGGCTCGAACCGTCGCCACGCACTGTTGCTGTCAGCATAAACTGATTCCAGCCCGTGTAGTTCAAACGACCAAAGAACGACACCAAATAACTTTCGCTTGCCCACTCGGTAAAGTACGAATTATAGGGGTCCCCTGCCAACGATATATCGTTGTAAGTGTCCTGATAAAAACCGCTGCCATCGGTGCTGCCCCAGTTTTTGAAGTGTTGCCACTCATAACCAAGCATTGCATCGAAGTGCTGTGTTTCGGTAAAGTCTTTGTAGTACTGCGCGTAGGCATTGAACAGCAAGTTGTACTTTGTCTTTTTGGTAACGCCGTCCCAACCGTAATAGTTGTTGCTGTAACTGTATTTGCTGATAATGGTGCGTTGGCGACCATACGAATAGTCGGCACCAAAATTGGCGTGCAAGCGCAAATCCTCGAAACCGTGGATTTTATAATCGACTTCGAGATTGCCTACAAACGAACCTGCTTTCGATTTGTCGTCTTTGTTTTTCAGTTGTGCTACAGGGTTTTGTGGCACATTGGTGTCGGTCATATATTTCCAATTGTTGTCGAAAATATCGTCCGTTTTAATTGGCGATTCGGTCTGATAGTAGCCGCCGTATTCGTGGTGTGTATCGTCATAAACAGGGCGGGTCGGGTCGAAAGCCAAGGCCGAACCGATAATGCCACCGCCATCGGTATAGGTGTTGGCAATATACATACCTTTGGCATTCAGATTGAACGACAGATGGTTGTCCAAAAACGATGGCGACAGATTTACAGCCGCCGTAACGCGTTGCATTTGGCTCTCTTTGATGGTGCCTTGTTGTAGCGTGTAACCCAACGAAGTACGATAAGGCATGTGTTTGGTACCACCAGTAACCGAGAAATTGTGGTCGGTCGAGAGTCCAACGCGTGTTACCTCTTTCTGCCAATCGGTGTTGGCAGTGCCCAACTTCTCGTAGATATTTCCATATACGCCCTCATTTTTTACAAAAAAGTTGCGAAATTCGGTTGCGTTCATCACCTCCAAACGATCGGTGATAATGTTTGCGCCCACATTGCCTTCGTAGTTAAACTTGGGCGCAGTTCCTGCCTTACCCTTCTTGGTAGTGATGATGATAACGCCGTTCGAAGCGCGCGAACCGTAAATAGCCGTAGCCGAAGCGTCTTTCAATACGGTGAAAGTCTCGATGTCGTTCGGATTGACCATCGAGAGCGGGTTCGATACGCCTTGAATGCCGTTGTTATCCATCGCCAGTCCGTCAATAACAATCAGCGGGTCGTTACTTGCCGACAGCGATGAGCCGCCACGGATACGAATGGTAGCACCTGCACCTGGCTCACCGCCCGATGAAGTTACATTTACGCCAGCAATTTTACCCGAGAGAATATCGGTAGCCGTTGTGGTCAAGCCTTTGTTCATGTCGTCGGGCTTGATGGCGGTAACCGAGCCAGTGGCATCGTTCTTTTTCACTACACCGTAGCCGACCACCACCACATCGTCGAGCACTTCGGCGTCTTCGTGCAGCGTTACTTGCAGATTTGTCTGCCCATTTACAGGGACAACCTCCTCTTTGTAGCCCACATACGACACTTTCAGCGTGGCATCTGCTGCCACATTGAGGTTAAAGTTACCATCGATGTCGGTGATGGTGCCGTTGGTTGTGCCTACAACCAAAATGCTCGCGCCAATAACTGGCTCGCCTGCAGCGTCTTTCACAACGCCAGTAACGGCTACCTGCGCCATGGCTGCCGTGCAGAACAGCAGTGCCGCCGCAAGCGCAAGCGTCCGTGCGTAAACTCTGATTTTCATCCGTTTAGAC
Source organism: Acutalibacteraceae bacterium (assembly GCA_963659365.1). Classification (GTDB taxonomy): domain Bacteria; phylum Bacteroidota; class Bacteroidia; order Bacteroidales; family Paludibacteraceae; genus W0P28-013. Next base: position 24,371 of record CAVKTI010000032.1, read on the forward strand.
TTTAAGGTTAATAGTTTTGTTTCCAAGTTCGCTTGCTGCCCTGCTGGCGGCGGTTTAGAGCAACACGCTCCGCCAAAAAGTGTAGCAATTAAACCGTGGTTTATTTTTCACGCCCCAAATGTATGATTTTTTTTTGGCGTGCGCAACTTTTTTGCAAAAAAAATGAAATTTTTTTTTGGGGGGGGCAGATTTTTGGTTGATTGGTTTCTATGTTTCTCGTGCTTCTCACTGTTTCTATGTTTCTGTCTCTAATTTCTGGTTTTCGGTAGCCGAAACGCCGCCAATTATTATTCATTTTTCTCGGACGCACTCGGTGCGTCCCTACAATTTGAAATCTGAAATCTGAAATTTTGAAATTCTTTTCGTAGCCCCCTTTCCCGTTTTTCCCGAAGGGGGAAAGGCTTTGTGGCCTCTTTTCCCGTTTCCCCGAGAAAAATCATTGAATTATTGAGTTATTGAATCATTGAGTTATTTTCTAACCCCATCCGAAAAACTACCGTTTTTCTCGTCCCCTTGCAAAGGGGACAGGCACGCACTCAAGTTGGTACAGTTTTCTCCCCTTTTCAAGGGGAGTACCTGCCGAATGGCAGGGGTAGGGTTAAAAATTCATAACAACAGTAGAGCAGTCACAGTGTGGCGGCTCTACAATTCGTTGATTGGTTGATTGTCTCGGGCGTGGCATGCCGCGCCCCTACTTTCGCACTGCGGTGCTATATAATTATGGTGTAGTGGGTTTGTTGGGGTGTTGTTCGTGGAGGTAGTGGTAGATGGTGGAGCGAGCGACATGGTAGCGGCGTGCGAGTTCGGCGATGGAGTGGCCTTTGGCGTAGAGTGCGAAGAGTTGTCGGCGGTAGGGGTAGAGTTTGCGGTGGTTGGGGGCGGTGTGCGCTCCGACAGGTCGGCCGAGGGCAACGCCTTCGGATTTTTTGCGTGCGAGCGCCTCTTTGGTGCGTAGGCTGATGAGGTTGCGCTCGATTTCGGCCGAGAGCCCAAAAGCGAAAGCCAGCACTTTGCTTTGTATGTCGTCGCCAAGTCGGTAGTGGTCTTTGATGGTCCAGACGCAGCACTCTTTGCGCATACAGATGTTCAGAATGTCCATAATCATGAAAAGGTTGCGGCCGAGTCGCGAGAGTTCGGTGCAGATGATGATGTCGTTGCGGTGTACGCGTCGGAGCAGCCGCCCGAGAATGCGTTTGTTGTAGGCTTTTGCGCCACTGATGGTTTCTTCTATCCAGTCGTCGATGGGCATGTTGTGTTGTTGGCAGAAACTGGCGATTTCGAAGCGTTGGTTTTCGACGGTTTGGTGGTCGGTAGAAACTCTGATGTATCCGTAGGTCATAGTGTTTTTTTGTTTTTTAGTGTTTTAAGTGTTGAAAAATTGCGCCAAAATTAGTGCGAAAAGTGTGTATAAAGTGAAAAGTTTGTAAAGTTTGTAAAGTTGAAAGTAGGGACGCACTGCGTGCGTCCGTTGGGTGGCGTTGTTATTTTTTTCGTTCATTTCTTTTGACGACCAAAAGAAACGAACCAATTTTGCGATTTAG